>JAQXDG010000108.1 GCA_029251505.1 Glaciecola sp.
AATACTTCATATAAATTCACTCCTGATTTAATGGCGTATTTCACCGTATCTGAAGGTTTCCGTATCGGTGGCGCAAATGGCGTAGCAGCATGTCCAGATAACATTGATACGATTGAATCACAGATTGTATGTGCGTTGTCTAACGAACAAGTGTACGTTGCTGATACCACGACTAACTATGAGTTTGGTGTGAAATCATCGTTTTTGCGTAATCGTTTATACGTCAATGCGGCATTCTTTGATATCGATTGGCAAGATGCGCAAGTGGCTGGTGCCACCGTCAATGGTGCCCAGCCTATTACTGCGAATGCACGTGGTGCAGGATCGGATGGTTTTGAATTATCTGTACGTGGTGTTCTTTCTGATGAGTTAACAGCGTATGCGACATACTCTAATGTCAATGCAAGCTTGACTGAAGATGCGCCGTATCTGTTTGGTGTTAATGGTGATCAAGGTACAGATCTTCAAGATTTCTATGACGGAAAATCAGGCGACCGTTTATCCGGTGCGCCTGAAACTCAAGTGTCAGTAGGCTTTAAATATTCAACTGAAGTACTTGATGGTAAAGCATTAGATGTTGTTTATGGTTTAACCGCACAAAGTGATGTGCTTACCAAAGTGGGTGGCCGTGCTGATGGTGAGTTTGTGCCTGGTTTTGCATTAAGCAATATCAGTGCAACCATCGCAGATGACAGCTGGTCTGTTGCGTTATATGTTGATAACTTATTCAACAAATACGCATACACTTCAGTCCGTCGTGATCGCGCGGACTTAGGTTTAGGTCGTTTTGAAAGCCTTGAGCCGAATCGTGTTGATATATTACGTAACTACGGTCGTTATGTTGTAGAGCCACGTAAAATCGGTGTGAAGTTTACTTATACGTTTGATATGTAACGGTAAGTTAATTATATTGAACCGGTGTAGTGGCATGTAGATGTCCATTGCACCGGTTTTTTTATAGGAAAAAGTCATGACTCTCGAGCAACAACATCATCATGTGTTAGGTTTAATAAACCAAAACCAATGGATCGCAGCACATCCACACATTGTCAATTTGATCCGTCAAGCCGGTGCTGATCAAGCTGCTGCGAAAGGTCGTTATTTTCATGCCGAAGGGTATTTTTTATTGGGCATGGTCAATGCTGAGATTGGTCAGTTTAATAAAGCAACTCAGTGTATTGAACAGGCGAATACGATTCTAAGACGGGATGAATATGATGCGTATTTGGCGAAATGTTATGCGTTATTAGGTGATACGAATTTAGCTATGCAAGCCATTGACCGTATCGATATGAAGCAGTTGCTTGAGCCCAATGCCCTAGATACCGCGGGGGTTTCATTAAGTCGAATTGGCTTTCATGACCAAGCATTACCTTTTTTTGAAAAAGCCATAGATTTGAATAATACGCGTTATCAGTATTTTTATAATTATGGCATGTCGTTAAAGTTTGCAGGGCAGTTTAGTGCAGCGAAGGCGGCGTATGATAAAGCATTAGCATTATACCCACAGCATGCACCATCTCATTTTGCGTTGGCTGATTTAGGTCAGGCGACCGAACAACACAATAATATTGATAGGCTAGAGAGATTATTCGCTGACGCGACGATGCAACAAGAAGCATCAGGTCAAACGGTTGATGATATTATGCATTATGCTCATGCGTTAGCATTAGAACTACAACAGCTTAAGCGCTATGAAGACGCATTTGCAGTATTGGTGAAAGCCAAAGCCCAAAAAGCGGCAACATTAAATTATAGTATTGCTGAGGATAAGGCGTTATTTGCTGCAGTTCGATATACGCTATCGCCACAGGTAAAAAAATCCGTTAGCTCTGATAGTCCAAGCCGTCCAATATTTATTGTCGGCATGCCTAGATCGGGCACAACCTTAGTGGAGCGTATATTATCGCATCACAGCCAAGTCGGCAGTGGCGGCGAATTGCAAGATTTTGGTATTGCGGTAAAGCAGTTAACCAAAAGTGCCGGCCAGACAGTGTTAGATATCGAAACGATCAAACAAGCTCAGCAGCTAGATTTTGCGCAACTTGGGCAGTTATACTTAGACAAAACCCAGCGCATCGCCCCAGATGAACCTCGATTTATAGATAAACTCCCGTTTAACTTTTTTTATATTCAATTGATTCAACAAGCACTACCTGATGCTAAAATCATCATAATGCTGCGTGATCCTATGGATACTTGTATTGGTAATTTTAGACAGTTATTTTCGTTAAATTCGCCTTATTATAATTACGCATTTAATTTGGATACTGTCGGCGAGTTTTATGCTGAGTTTAGGCAATTGATGACCGCATTTGTGGAGCATAACCCTGCTAATATTCGGGTGCAGCAATACGAAACACTCGCTCAGTCTCCGGATACGCAAGTGAGTGAGTTGCTTGAATTTTGTGAATTGCCGTTTGAACCACAATGTGTTCAAGTACAAAACAACACATTACCGGTTTCAACAGCCAGTAAAGTACAAGTTCGACAGCCGATTAATACTTCATCAATTGGTCGGTGGAAAAAATTCGGCAATGCAACATTGCAGCTACAAAAACGACTCAGTGCACATAATCTCATCTGACAAATCTCCTAGCATCTGATAACCTTTGGCTAAATTGACCCAGCAATAGTGTAAATTATATGAGCAAGAATTATGTGTTATCTACTTATGAACGGATGTTGAATTATCCGTTTGGTCGACAATTGTTTAGTTGGTTTACAGCAAGAAAAGCCCCTTATTTTAAAACAATCTCTCCTTTAGTAACGCAACTGCGCCCTAATTATTGCGAAGTGTTGTTTAAGAAGCGCAACATTGTACAAAATCATATAGGCACGGTTCATGTGATCGCGATATGCAATGGTCTTGAAATGGCAATGGGGTTTATGTGTGAAGCGTCTATACCAAAGCATTTGCGATGGATCCCTAAGGGCATGGAGCTTACATATCCTGCCAAGGCAGATTCAGATATCCGCTGTGTCGCGGAGGTTACTGACGATGCCTGGAAACCGGGTAATCTACCTATTAGAGTAACCGCATACGATACCAACGATAATATTGTGGTCTGCGGAACGATCACGGTTTGGGTCAGCGAAAATAGACCATCGTCTAAAGACAAGTCGTAGAGACTCAAGTAAACTATGGGTAATATTTGCTTATGATACGAATTCAATTGTTAGCTGAATGTAAATAAAATCCTAATTTTCGCTATTAAAACCCATTTTTTATGATATTTATCCTAATTATTTATAATTTTAGGATATAAATTTCACTTTTTGCGGTTTTTGGGTTTTCACTTCCTAATTCGTATCGTACAATCATCACAATTGTTTTTAAACTTTTTCTTGGAGAATACCGTGGAAATGATGTCTGGCGCTGCAATGGTAGTGCAAACCCTTAAGGACTTAGGGGTTAAACATGTATTTGGCTATCCTGGTGGTGCAGTACTTGATATTTATGATGCCCTATTTGCTCAGGATGACGTAGAACATGTCCTCGTTAGACACGAGCAGGCAGCGGCGCACATGGCTGATGGTTATGCGCGTTCTACTGGGATCACGGGTACAGTACTCGTAACGTCAGGTCCCGGAGCGACGAATACTATCACCGGTATTGCAACGGCTTATATGGATTCTATTCCAATGGTCGTGTTATCGGGTCAAGTGCCCACTACTTTAATTGGTGAAGATGCATTCCAAGAAACTGATATGGTGGGATGTTCACGTCCTATCGTTAAACATAGCTTTTTAGTAAAGCGAGCTGTGGATATTCCTAAAGCGATTGCGCAAGCTTATTACATCGCCAATACTGGCCGTCCGGGTCCGGTAGTGGTTGATTTACCCAAGGATATTGTGAATGTTGCAGAAAGCCATCCGTATGAGTTTCCTACTGATGTGACTATGCGTTCATATAACCCTGTATTAAAAGGGCACAACAAACAGATACGTAAAGCGGTTGCATCGATGGCAAAAGCCAAGCGTCCGGTACTATACGTTGGTGGTGGTGCAATTACAGCTGAAGCTAACGGCAAGGTTACGCAGTTAGCTGAATTATTGAAATGTCCTGTAACTTGTACGTTAATGGGCTTAGGCGCATTCTCAGGCGTGCATGAACAATTCGTTGGTATGCTCGGCATGCACGGTACACTTGAGGCCAATAAAACCATGCACAATGCAGATTGTATTGTTGCATTAGGCGCTCGTTTTGATGACCGAGTGACCAATAATGTCGACAAATTTTGTCCGCATGCCGATATTATTCATGTAGATATCGATCCTGCGTCAATTTCCAAAACCATTAATGCGCACATTCCTGTTGTTGGAAGCGTCGATATCGTTGTCGACCAATTACTTGAAGAATTGGCCCATGAATCACTCGATGGCCAAGAAGAAAAACTCGCAGATTGGTGGACCTCCATTAAACAGTGGCGCACCCAAAACTGTTTAGACTTTAAACAGTCATCACAAGTAATCAAACCGCAAAAAGTCATTGAAGCATTATACAAGCATACCAACGGTGATGCGTTTGTTAGCTCTGATGTCGGTCAACACCAGATGTTTGCTGCTTTGTATTACCCGTTTGATAAACCTCGTCGCTGGATCAACTCAGGTGGTCTAGGCACGATGGGCTTTGGTTTACCTGCGGCAATGGGTGTGCAGTTTGCCCACCCTGAAGCAACTTCAGTGGTAGTAACGGGTGATGGTAGTATTCAGATGAATATCCAAGAGCTTTCGACGTGTTTGCAATATAACTTGCCAATCAAAGTCATTTTATTGAATAACAGTGCGTTGGGTATGGTACGTCAGTGGCAGGATATGATTTATAAAGGTCGTCACTCTAATTCTTATGTTGAAGCGATGCCTGATTTCGTCAAGCTAGTAGAAGCCTATGGGCATATTGGCATTAAAGTTAATCACCTTGATGAACTTGATGATGCAATGGCCCGCTGTTTTGCTGAGAAAAATCGTTTGGTATTTATGGATATTGCTGTAGACCAAAACGAACACGTATACCCAATGCAAATTAAATATGGGGCGATGGATGACATGCGCCTTAGTAAGCAGGAGCGCACCTAATGAGACGAATTATTTCTGTATTAATGGAAAACGCACCTGGTGCATTATCAAGAATTGTAGGCGTGTTTTCACAACGTGGATATAACGTTGATTCATTGTGTGTAGCTGAAACAGACGATCCGAGTCTGTCCCGCTTAACGATTGCAACGCAAGGCGATAACAAGGTCATCGAGCAAATCATCAAACAGATGAACAAACTGATCGATGTGCTTAAAGTCACTGAGTTAACGGAATCGGCTCACGTAGAACGTGAACTGGTTTTGGTTAAGGTCGTTGCCAATAGTGAAGCCGCACGCAGTGAAATCATGCGTAATGTTGATATATTCAGGGCTAAAATATTAGATGTAAGTGCGGTGAATTATACAATTGAGTTAACCGGTGCATCTGAAAAACTAAATGCATTTATCACTACTTTAGGGAATAGTTCAACTATCGTAGAGTCAGCTAGAACCGGTGTTTGCGGGCTTGCTCGTGGCGAAAGGTCGTTGACCCCATAACAAAAATATAACAATGAAATTTACTGATCTACATCAATATTGACGTTTATTGATTAAAATTAAACCTTTGATTAATAAATTGTCGATGTTATTATGTCTGCGTTCTCACTTAGGCATGATTATTTGTTCGAGCCTTATTGGTCTTAACAGAGTGCAAACTTTGAAGTAATATATAAGACAAACGCCTATAAGCACCCTAAATGAGAGCAAGGATACGCAAAGGCGTTTTATTTATATTTAAAGATTTAAGGTTACACATATGTCTATAGTTACAGGTACTGTAAAGTGGTTCAATGCCGATAAAGGTTATGGTTTTATTACTCAAGATAATGGCGGTAAGGATGTATTCGTACATTTCCGTGCTATCCAGTCTGAAGGTTACAAAACTCTTCCAGAAGGCCAAAAAGTTTCTTTTGAGATTGAAGACGGACAAAAAGGTCTTCAAGCTGCGAACGTAAACGCTATCTAATTTAGTTTAGAATAGTCAGAAAAAAACCGTGTTTTATGCACGGTTTTTTTATGCTCAAATTTTAGTTTGGCTAGGTAATGCGGATTAGTCTAAAAATGCGTATGCATCCCCAAACAATGCATCATTAGGTAAGCCTGCAGCAGCAAAATCATCACGTGCTACTTTAGCCATCGCAAAGGGACCTGCAATATAGATTTGATACTCTGCTATTGTATCTGCAATATCTGTAAGTACAGCCTTATGGACTAACCCCGTTTTCCCTTGCCAATCTTTAGCACCATGTTCCAACACAGGATGAAAATGGATGTTTGCATGCTGACTTGCTAGCGCGCTTAATTCATGGGCTTCGTAAATTTGCTCTAATGCTTTTGCGCCCCAATATAAATGAATATCTTGAGTTAATTGCTGAGCAACACATTCATGGATAATTGATTTTGCATAAGAGTATCCAGTACCACCTGCAATGAGCACAATAGGCTGGCTAGTGGGTTGTAGGAATGCATCGCCATGGGCAATTTGTGCCGTGATAAGACCCGTTTCACGCATCACACTCAATACATCCCATGCATAAGGGTTTGCTGGTACTGCACCAATATGCAATTCAATGTTGTTGCTCACACTCGGGGATGAGGCAATTGAGAATGGGCGGCAATCGCCTTCACCCATCACGATCATGCAATATTGTCCTGCTTGATATTGCAAAGGCTCAGAACAGGTGAGGGTGATTTTGTAAACGTCGGTAGCAACAGTGCTAATGGATTCGACGTGTAATTGCTGTGTGTGCATAAATTAGTTCTTTTTAGTTGTATGTGTGTGTGGCTGACCTATTGGAATTAACGCATCAATGCCAAGTTCATCCCAAAGTGCATCTATTTTTGAAATGACTTGGGGATCCATAATAATTGGCTCACCCCATTCGCGATCTGTTTCGCCAGGCATCTTATTAGTCGCATCCATGCCCATTTTAGACCCTAAGCCTGACACAGGTGAGGCAAAATCTAAATAGTCTATTGGTGTATGATCTATTAACGTTGTGTCTCGGGACGGATCCATTCGGGTGGTAATCGCCCAAATCACATCATCCCAGTTACGCGCATCAATATCATCATCGCAAACAATCACAAATTTGGTGTACATAAATTGACGTAAAAAAGACCAGACGCCAAGCATAACGCGCTTCGCATGACCCGGATATTGTTTTTTAATTGTCACGATTGCCATGCGGTATGAGCAACCTTCAGGTGGTAAATAAAAATCAGTGATCTCAGGAAATTGTTTTTGTAAAATCGGCACAAACACTTCATTTAATGCCACACCCAGTATAGCAGGCTCGTCAGGTGGACGGCCAGTGTAGGTTGAATGATAAATGGGATTGCTGCGATGAGTAATGTGTGTGACCGTCAATACTGGAAACTCATCCACTTCATTATAATAGCCAGTATGATCGCCATAAGGGCCTTCAGGTGCTGTTTCGCCAGGCATAATATAGCCTTCGAGGACGATTTCTGCATTGGCTGGCACTTGTAAGTCATTACTGATGGACGCGGTGACTTCAGTTTTACTGCCGCGTAATAAACCGGCAAAGGCATATTCTGATAACGTATCAGGCACAGGCGTCACAGCGCCCAGAATAGTGGCTGGATCTGCACCTAATGCAACGGATACAGGATAAGGTTTATCCGGATACAGTTCACACCATTCGCGAAAATCTAATGCACCACCACGGTGTGATAACCAACGCATAATCACTTTATTTTTGGCAATCACTTGTTGGCGGTAAATACCTAAGTTTTGACGTTTTTTATGGGGTCCACGAGTGACTGTTAATCCCCATGTAATTAAAGGTGCAGCATCTCCAGGCCAGCAACGTTGGATTGGCAGTGCTGACAAATCAACATCGTCACCACTAATTACATGTTCCTGACACGGTGCTTTTTTTACGACCTTGGCTGGCATATTCAGCACTTGCTTAAAGACTGGTAGTTTACTCCATAGATCTTTAAGTCCCTTGGGTGGATCGGGTTCTTTTAAGTAGGCTAGGAGTTTACCAACATCACGCAATGCAGTAACCGACGACTGACCCATCCCTAATGCAACACGTTCTGGCGTGCCAAATAAATTAGCCAAGACCGGCATAGTGTGTCCCACTGGGTTTTCAAATAACAAGGCTGGACCGCCGGCACGTAGGGTGCGATCTGCGATTTCAGTCATTTCTAAGTCAGTCGAAATAGGTTGGGTAATGCGCAGTAATTTACCTTGTGCTTCAAGCTGCTTAATAAAATCACGTAGGTCTTTGTATTGCATATTAAATACGCCAAATAGAATATATGTGCAAATTATACCAAAGCCTGTGGCAGATTGATCACAATTGGGTAAATTAAATATAAAATTTACATTGCCGATAACCATTAGATAGATATTGATTGAATGCTCACAGTGGGGATAGACATGTTAATTTGGTTGCGTATTCTGCTGCTGTCAGGATGTTTGGCGGGTGTTATTGTCGTTGCTATCATTATTCCAGGAACAACTGCGTTCGCACAAGAGATAACCACGACAAGCGCACTTGACGCCCAATTTGATGGCGTCATTGATGATAAATATTTTGCCAAGCCCAGCACTAATCAAGACACTGCAACACAGTCTACCCCGACCTTTGACGGTAAAATCAATAACGGCGACATCAGTGCGATTCAACTATATTCGCAAGACGAATTAATTCGTTTAATTAATCAAAATACCCATTTACAACGTGTCCAGGAAGATCGCTGCCAGTTAGTCAGAGATATTCAAGCACGCGCTGAAATATTAACCATTCCAAGTTATCAATTTTTATGGGGTGATATGCTGGCATGGGGCGTGTGCGTCAGTCGTGATGCTGAATTGGGGATTGATTACATGCGTTTAGCTGCAGTGCAAGGTTTACCGGCTGCATTTGAGAATCTAGGACGTTATCATGCTAAGGGGATATTAGTGACACAAGATACTCCGTTAGCCGAGCGTTATTTTAAAGAAGCTGCGGCATTAGGTAGTAAACTCGCACTGATGCAATTAGCTGATTTATTAATCGCAGGGCATGGTTCTCCTTATGAAAATGTCTATGTGTGGCTATATCAGACGGTATCCGCAGATAAAACCTATCGCAATAAAGTGAGTACAAGGATGGCTGCATTGGAGCAAAAAATGAGTCCATCGGTGATTAAATCAGCCCGAACAGTCATGCGGCAATATTAAATTTTTGCGTATCAAAAACGCAATAATATTTCGAATTAGCGCAATTCGATGAGTACCTGTATACTAGCGGTATGACAGATAAAAAAAATCCAAACTCTATGAGTGATGACCCGCATTTTAAACGGGAACAAGAGAAGTATGAAAATCCGGTCGCTAGTCGTGAGCACTTACTAACCTTATTCAAAACCCAACAACAACCCCTATCGTTCATGCAAGTTTGTGAACTAACCGACGCCCATTCTGATGAACAGAAAATCGGGATACAACGTCGCCTGCGTGCGATGGAGCGAGAAGGTCAACTCACGTTTACCAACCAAAAGAAATACGATTTACAAGCCCTTGATGAAGTTATCGAGGGACGAGTAATCGGACATCGTGATGGCTTTGGTTTCTTATTTACCAGCCGCGAAGAAAAAGATCTCTACTTATCCGCTGCACAAATGAAACAAGTCGTACATGGCGATATCGTTCAAGCCGTGAGTAAAGGCGTGGATCGCAAAGGTCGTGAAGAAGCACGTGTGACGAAAGTCATCACGCCTCGCGCAGAAGCTATCGTTGGCCGTTATTTCATCGAACATGGTGTCGGTGTGGTTATTCCTGATGATAGTCGCATAAACCATGAAATCTATATTGGTCCTCAAGACGCGAAGGGGGCAAGGCAAGGACATATTGTTGTTGTCGAATTTATTAAGCGCCCTTCACGACAAGCAAGTGCCACAGGAAAAATAGTTGAAGTACTAGGTGAGCACATGGCACCGGGTATGGAAATCGAAATGGCATTGCGCACATTTGATATTCCACATGAGTGGCCCAAAGCCGTAACTAAGCAAGTTACTAATCTAGAAGCCGATGTGCCTGAACAAGCAAAAGCAGGTCGCGTGGATTTGCGTGAACTACCACTTGTCACTATTGATGGCGAAGATGCCCGAGATTTTGATGATGCCGTTTATTGTCGTCCTATTCTTCAAGACGGGCAAAAAGTTGGCTACACCTTGTATGTTGCCATTGCTGATGTATCGCATTACGTACGTCCAGGCACGGCACTGGATGTTGAAGCGATAGAGCGCGGTAACTCAGTGTATTTCCCTGAGCAAGTGATCCCCATGCTACCAGAGGTGTTGTCGAATGGGTTATGTTCACTTAATCCTCAAGTAGACCGCTTATGTATGGTGTGTGAAATGACCATAGATAATATGGGTGCCTGTACCGATTATAAGTTTTATGAAGCGGTGATGCGTTCACAAGCGCGTTTAACCTACACCAAAGTAGCCAAAATTCTCGATAACGATCCAGAATTAACCGAGCGTTATCAAGCTCATGTGCCCGATTTATTTAATCTACACCAGTTATTTAATGCGTTAAAATACGCGCGTGATGGCCGTGGTGCGATTGAATTTGAAACCAAAGAAACGAAATTTGTCTTTAATGCGCAACGCAAAATTGAAAATGTGGTTCCGATAGAACGCAACGACGCACACAAGCTCATTGAAGAGTGCATGATCATGGCGAATGTCTGCGCGGCGAAATATATTTTGGCGAACAATGCCGAAGCACTCTATCGCGTCCATGACAAGCCAGATGAAGATCGTTTACTCACCTTTACCACCTATTTAGGTGAAATAGGGATCTCACATCAATTAAAAGGCGATACGTCAGCGCATGCCTTTACGCAAGTCGTCAATAAAATCCGCAATCGTCCCGATAGTGAATTACTCCAAACCATGTTACTGCGCAGTATGAAACAGGCTGTGTATGATTATGAAAATATTGGCCACTTTGGTTTAGCGTTAGAAGAATATGCGCATTTTACCTCCCCAATCCGTCGCTACCCTGATTTAGTTGTACACCGTGCGATTAAAGCCATTGTCGATAAACAAGCCCAGCGTAAATCTAAAACAGGCGGTAAAGCCTACTCAGTTGAAGAAGTCGAAAGTCTCGGTGAGCAATGCTCCATGACGGAGCGACGCGCTGATGATGCCACTCGTGATGTCTCTGATTGGCTCAAGTGTGAGTTTATGCAAGATCATGTCGGCGATAGCTTCCCAGCAGTGGTGGCCAGTGTAACTAACTTTGGTTTGTTTGTGCGTATAGGTGAATTCAGCATTGATGGCCTCATTCATGTGACCGCTTTAGGCAAAGACTATTATGTTTTTGATAATGTGACACAAACGCTGAAGGGTGAACATACTGGTCGTGTCTTCCGCTTAGGCGATAGCTTGGATGTTAAAGTCGCGGCGGTTGATTTAGATGATCGCAAGATTGATTTAGTCTTAGATGGCGTCGATCATAAAGAGCGTGCCAAAAAACGCAGTAAACGTTCAACTAGTCAGTCAGATAAACCTTCGGGCAGTAAGCCTAAGGGCAAAGCCAGTGGGGCTGGAAAGGCGAAGACGAATAAGCCCGTTAAAGGTAAAAAGAAACCCGGTGCGGCGCGTGATAAGAAAAAACGTAAGCAATCCCGCAATACCAATAAAAAATAATTTAAACAAAATTAACACACGAGAAACTTCATGGCACAAACACACGAATGGTTATACGGCATCCATGCATTAACCGCAGTATTAGAACGCGAACCACAGCGTATATTAGAAATTTATATCGCCAAAGGCCGCGATGATGAGCGTTTGCATACCCTTATCAACCTTGCTCGTAAAAACGGTTTAGGCATTCAATTTTGTAATAAAAAAATATTAGATGACAAAGCGCAGGGCGAATCACATCAAGGTGTTGTAGCACGTGCCCAGCCTGCTAAGGCCCTAACAGAAAATGATTTAGATGAGATTATTACGCATGCACAAAATATGGGTAAAGCGCCATTTTTGTTAGTGTTAGATGGCGTTACTGATCCACATAACTTAGGTGCAGTGTTACGTAGTGCCGATGCTGCGGGTGTCGATGCTGTGATTGTAACCAAAGATAAATCTGCATCACTCAATGCTACCGTGCGCAAAGTGGCCTGTGGCGCAGCAGATGTGATCCCATTAATTCAAGTGACCAACTTATCTCGTACTCTTGCTGAGTTACAGGAAAAAGCGATTTGGGTGGTAGGAACGGCTGGTGAAGCAACCCAAAGTGTATTTGATTGTAAAATGAATGGACCGATTGCATTAGTGATGGGGGCAGAAGGAAAAGGCATGCGTCGTTTAACGCGTGAGCGTTGTGATGAGCTAATTAAATTGCCAATGCATGGCACGGTATCGAGTTTGAACGTATCCGTTGCGACGGGCATATGTTTGTATGAGATCTTACGTCAACGCGGCTAAATTTTGCGTTTTTTTAAAGAGATTTACGATTGTGCTAAGCAGTAAATCTCTAATACATTCTTTTCTTGTAATGACTCCTTAATGGCTATGAAAGGAGTCGTTCTTAACTAAACTTTTGACAACCCCGCCTCGAGTAAATAATGAAAACGCATGGAATGTGCCAACTTTGAATTATTTGCAATTAATACTATCTTCTCCCCCTGAATTTTGATATATTTACGCACCCTTTTTATGGGGTAATAGGCTATTTATTCAGCGAAAGCTAAGTAGATAGCGGTTAAATGGCTCAAAATGAGTCTTAATTCAACAGCGGAGCACTAACATGATCCAAATGCAAACTAACCTGGATGTGGCAGATAATTCTGGCGCTCGCAGGGTTCAGTGTATTAAGGTTCTTGGTGGCTCGCATCGCCGTTATGCACATATCGGTGATATCATCAAAGTTACTGTCAAGGAAGCAATTCCACGTGGCAAAGTAAAAAAAGGTGATGTTCTGAATGCAGTGGTGGTGCGTACTAGGAAAGGCGTTCGTCGCGCTGATGGTTCAACCATTCGTTTCGATAACAACGCAGCTGTTTTGCTTAATGCAAACAAGCAACCTATTGGTACGCGTATTTTTGGCCCGGTAACGAGAGAACTTCGTGGAGATTCATTCATGAAAATCATCTCATTGGCCCCAGAAGTACTATAAGGAGTCACGATAATGGCTAGAAAAATTCGTCGTGATGATGAAATTGTCGTATTAGCAGGCAAGGATAAAGGAAAGCAAGGCAAAGTGCTTAGCGTTCTGGCATCTGAAGACCGTATAGTTGTAGAAGGTATTAACCTTATCAAGAAGCACACTAAGCCAAACCCTCAAGCGGGTGAGCAAGGTGGGATTGTTGAAAAGGAAGCTTCTCTACATGTGTCAAATGTAGCGATTGTTAACCCAGCAACGGGTAAAGCAGATCGCGTTGGTTTCCGTTTCGAAGATGAGAAGAAAGTACGTTTCTTCAAATCTAACGGCGAACTAGTTTAATAAATTGGAGAGTACGATGGCGAAACTGCATGATTTCTATAAAGAAACAGTAGTAGCTGAACTTGCTAAGCAGTTCGGGTACAAAAGCGTCATGCAAGTCCCTCGGATTGAAAAAATCACTCTGAACATGGGTTTAGGTGAGGCGATTGCTGACAAGAAAGTTTTAGAATCTGCGCAGGCCGATATGGCTGCAATTGCAGGACAAAAACCAATTGTTACAGTGGCGAGAAAATCCGTCGCGGGTTTTAAAATCCGTGAAGGTTATCCGATTGGCTGTAAAGTAACCCTACGTGGTGAGCGTATGTGGGAATTCTTAGAACGTTTAATTTCTATTACTATTCCTCGTATCCGTGACTTCCGTGGTCTTAACGCTAAGTCTTTTGACGGACGCGGTAACTATAGCATGGGCGTTAAAGAACAAATTATCTTCCCTGAAATTGATTTCGATAAGGTTGATAAAGTTCGTGGTATGGATATTACTATCACTACTAGCGCAAATACTAATGAAGAAGGGAAAGCGTTGTTAACAGCGTTCAACTTCCCATTTAGAAAATAAGGTGTAGGGTTATGGCAAAAGAATCAATGAAGGCACGCGAAGTAAAACGTGCCAAATTAGTAAGCAAGTATGCTGTAAAGCGTGCTGAGCTTAAAGCGATTATCAGCGATATCAACGCTTCGGATGAAGACCGTTGGAATGCTGTTCTTAAGCTACAACAACTTCCGCGTGACAGCTCACGTTCTCGTCAACAAAATCGTTGTCGTATTACGGGTCGTCCACACGGGTTCCTACGCAAATTTGGTCTTTCCCGTATTAAGCTTCGTGAAGCTGCAATGCGCGGTGAAGTCCCTGGCCTTAAAAAAGCCAGCTGGTAAGGAGTAGCAGAATATGAGCATGCAAGATCCTATCGCGGATATGTTTACCCGCATCAGAAATGGTCAGATGGCAGCGAAAGTCACGGTATCTATGCCTTCTTCTAAGCAACGTGTTGCAATTGCAGCTGTGCTTAAAAGTGAAGGTTATGTATCAGACTTTGCAGTAACTGGCGAAGTGAAGCCTGTTTTAGAAGTTACGTTAAAGTATTTCGAAGGCAAGCAAGTAATCGATACAATTGTTCGAGTAAGTCGCCCTGGTTTACGCATCTATAAGAAAAAAGATGAGTTACCAAAAGTAATGGGTGGTTTAGGCGTAGCAATCGTTTCTACCTCAAAAGGTGTGATGACCGACCGTGCAGCGCGTAAAGCTGGCATGGGTGGTGAGATCATCGGTTATGTAGCGTAATCTAGGAGATAACAATGTCACGAGTAGCAAAAGCACCTGTCGACTTGGTATCTGGCGTAGAAGTATCTATCGCAGGACAAGACGTTACAGTTAAAGGTAAGAACGGCACGTTAGCCCGTACATTTAATGATTTAGTTGCTATCACGCAAGAAGAAAACCAACTAGTTATCGCTCCTAAAGCGGAAACTACTGCAGGTTGGGCGCAAGCGGGTACAGCACGTTCACTATTAAATGCAATGGTTATCGGTGTATCAAAAGGTTTTGAAAAGAAACTTGAGTTAAATGGTGTTGGTTACCGTGCGCAAGCACAAGGTAGTAAACTAAACCTAACTCTAGGTTTTTCACATCCTGTAGCCTATGAGATGCCAGCTGGCATTACCGTAGAGACTCCTAGCCAAACTGAAATCATCGTCAAAGGCGCTGATAAGCAGGTGGTTGGTCAAGTTGCAGCTAACATTCGAGCATATCGTCCACCAGAGCCTTATAAAGGTAAGGGTGTTCGTTACTCAGATGAAGTTGTACGTCGTAAAGAAGCTAAGAAAAAGTAGGTGGGTGATACGATGGATAAGAAATCAGCTCGGATACGTCGCGCAACGCGTGCACGTAAGAAGATCAGTGAATTGGCCGCGCATCGCTTGGTTGTTAACCGCACACCACGCCACATTTATGCGCAGTTAATCGCACCAAGTGGTTCTGAAGTATTAGCCTCTGCGTCGACTGTAGAAACTACTCTTAAAGGTAGTCTTAAATCTACAGGTAACGTAGAAGCAGCTGCAGCTGTAGGTAAAGCGATCGCAGAACGCGCTATTGAAAAAGGCATCTCTAAGATTGCTTTTGACCGTAGTGGCTTCAAGTATCACGGTCGTGTAAAGGCCTTAGCAGATGCAGCTCGCGAAGCTGGTCTACAGTTCTAGGAGTAGAAAATGGCTAAAGTAGAAAATCAACAACAGGGTGATTTGTTAGAAAAGCTCGTTGCTGTAAATCGTGTGTCTAAAGTTGTTAAAGGTGGTCGTATCTTTAGCTTCACAGCACTAACGGTTGTCGGTGATGGCAATGGCCGCGTTGGTTTTGGTTACGGTAAAGCACGTGAAGTGCCTGCTGCTATCCAAAAAGCAATGGAAAAAGCTCGTCGTAACTTAGTTACTGTCGATCTTAACGGCAATACTCTGCAACATCCGATTAAAGGTCGTCATTCTGGCTCTAAAGTTTACATGCAGCCAGCATCTGAAGGTACCGGTATTATTGCTGGTGGTGCGATGCGTGCAGTGCTTGAAGTCGCTGGGGTACAAAACGTACTTTCAAAATGTTACGGCTCTACTAACCCAATGAACGTTATACGTGCAACAATCAACGCTTTAGTTGATATGAACTCTCCAGAGTCAGTTGCGGCGAAGCGTGGGTTACCTGTAGATGAAATTTTGGGGTAATTGAACATGACTAAAACACTTAAAGTGAAACAAACAAAAAGTGCGATCGGTCGTCTTCCTAAGCATAAAGCTACGCTTAAAGGCTTAGGTTTACGTAAGATTGGACATGTTCGTGAATTAGAAGATACCCCTGCCGTTCGTGGCATGATCAACCGTGTATTTTACATGGTTGAGATAGTGGAGGAGTAGAAGATGCATCTTAACACTCTTGCTCCTGCACCAGGAGCGAAAAGTACAGCTAAGCGCGTTGGCCGTGGTTTCGGTTCAGGTTTAGGTAAGACTGGTGGCCGTGGTCACAAAGGTCAGAAGTCTCGCTCAGGCGGGTCGGTTAAACCAGGATTCGAAGGCGGTCAAATGCCAATTCAGCGTCGTTTACCAAAATTTGGTTTTACTTCACGTAAGTCTATGGTTTCTGACCAAGTGACATTATGTGAATTAGCTAAGGTAGACGGAGACACAGTTACTGTTCAAGCACTTAAAGATGCGGGTCTTGTGAAAAAAGAGATCTTATTCGTAAAAGTGATGAAGAGTGGTGAAATCTCACGCGCTGTAACAGTTAGTGGTTTGAAGGTATCTAAAGGCGCTCGCGAAGCTATTGAAGCTGCTGGCGGCAAAATAGAGGAATAAGCTAAATGGCTAAACCAGGTGTAGATTCAGGCGCAAAAAACGGCTTGAGTGAATTACGAAGCAGATTGTTCTTTGTATTAGGCGCAATCATTGTGTTTCGTCTTGGCTCTTATGTGCCGATCCCTGGTATTGATGCTGCGGTGTTGTCTCAATTGTTTGAACAACAGAAAGGTACTATCGTTGAAATGTTTAACATGTTCTCCGGTGGTGCACTTGAACGCGCTTCAGTACTAGCGCTTGGGATTATGCCTTACATCACTGCATCAATCATTATTCAACTTCTCACAGCGGTACATCCGCCGATGATGGAGTTGAAGAAGGAAGGTGAAGCTGGCCGTCGCAAAATTAGTCAATACACGCGTTATTTAACGTTAGTGTTGGCGACATTCCAATCTATTGGAGTGGCGACTGGTTTGCCTAACTTGATCAGTGGTTTGGTTATTAATCCTGGCTTTGGATTTTATTTTACTGCAGTAGTTAGCTTGGTCACAGGAACTATGTTTCTAATGTGGCTAGGTGAGCAAATTACTGAACGAGGTATTGGTAACGGTATCTCAATTCTGATTTTTGCAGGTATTGTGGCAGGTCTACCAACAGCGATTGGTCAGACAGCTGAGCAAGCAAGACAAGGTGAGATTAACTTACTTTTCTTATTGCTTATTGGTGCGATCGTGATGGGTCTTACTTATCTTGTAGTTTTCGTAGAGCGTGCGCAACGTCGTATTGTTATTAACTACGCAAAACGTCAACAAGGTCGTAAGGTTTTTCAAGCGCAAACTTCACACTTACCTTTGAAAGTAAATATGGCTGGGGTTATCCCTCCTATTTTTGCTTCAAGCATTATTCTGTTCCCAAGTACAATTGCGGGATGGTTTGGTCAGAATGAAGCAACCTCATGGTTGTCAGATGTGGCGTTGTTACTATCGCCAGGTCAACCGTTATATGTTGGGTTATACGCTGCAGCGATAATCTTCTTCTGTTTCTTCTACACCGCGTTGACGTTTAATCCTCGCGAGACGGCAGATAACTTGAAGAAGTCTGGTGCTTTTGTACCGGGTATTCGCCCAGGTGAGCAAACCTCACGCTATCTTGACAAAGTAATGACTCGCCTCACACTTGCTGGCGCACTGTATATTACCTTTGTTTGTTTAGTGCCTGAATTCTTGTTGCTAACGTGGAATGTTCCATTCTATTTTGGCGGTACTTCACTACTCATCATAGTGGTAGTAATAATGGATTTCATGGCGCAGGTCCAGACGCATTTGATGTCAAGTCAATATGAGTCTGTTCTTAAAAAAGCGAATCTTAAAGGCTCAGGCCGATAAGTTCGCAGCTACGGAGTGATGACATGAAAGTTCGTGCATCCGTTAAAAAGATTTGCCGTAATTGCAAAATCATTAAACGTAACGGCGTTGTTAGAGTGATTTGTGATGAGCCTAAGCATAAGCAAAGGCAGGGCTAATCTAGCTGGGTTTTTAAACACCTAATAGTCGATATACTGGTTCTTAGGTGTTTTTTGACCTTAAATTTGCAATTTAGTCGATGGATAAGTATCCTTACGGGCTTTTTAGACTATCGACCAAAATTTATTTAAACTATAGAGGAGTACAGTTAATGGCCCGTATCGCTGGCATTAACATTCCTGAACACAAGCATACCGTAATCGCTATCCAAGCAATTTTCGGTATCGGTGCCACTCGTGCGAAAAGCATTTGTGCATCTGCTGGTGTTGCAGAATCTACCAAGATCAAAGATCTTGATGAAGCCACTATTGATACACTTCGTGATGAAGTTGCTAAATTCACAGTTGAGGGTGACCTTCGCCGTGAAGTATCAATGAGTATTAAACGTTTGATGGATCTAGGTTGCTATCGTGGTATTCGCCACCGTCGTAGCTTGCCTCTTCGTGGTCAGCGCACTAAAACTAATGCGCGTACCCGTAAAGGTCCTCGTAAGCCGATTAAAAAGTAAGCGAGGATTAAGTAATGGCTAAAGCACCTACTCGCGCTAAGAAGCGCGCAAAACGTCAAGTTGCTGATGGTATGGCTCATATCCATGCGTCTTTCAACAACACTATTGTGACTATCACTGATCGTCAAGGCAATGCCTTGTCTTGGGCTACTTCTGGTGGTTCAGGTTTCCGCGGTTCGCGTAAATCAACTCCTTTCGCTGCACAGGTTGCTGCTGAAAGAGCTGGTGAAGCTGCTCAGGAATACGGTCTTAAGAACTTAGAAGTATTTGTAAAAGGTCCAGGTCCAGGTCGTGAATCTGCTATCCGTGCCTTAAATGCTACTGGGTATAAGATCACTAATATTACCGATGTGACGCCTATACCTCACAACGGTTGTCGTCCACCGAAAAAACGTCGCGTTTAATCGACGGACAGTTGGAGAAAGATCATGGCTAGATATTTGGGTCCAAAACTCAAACTAAGTCGTCGCGAAGGAACAGATTTGTTCCTAAAAAGTGGCGTTCGTGCAATTGATACAAAATGTAAGTTAGATACACCCCCAGGCCAGCATGGTGCTCGTCGCGGTCGTTTATCTGATTACGGTATCCAGTTGCGTGAGAAACAAAAAGTTCGTCGTATTTATGGCGTTCTAGAAAAACAGTTCCGTAATTACTACAAAGAAGCAGCACGTCTAAAAGGCAACACAGGTGAAAACTTGTTACAACTTTTAGAGCAGCGCCTAGATAACGTTGTTTATCGTATGGGTTATGCAAGCACACGTGCTGAAGCTCGTCAGTTAGTAAGTCACAAAGCAATTTGTGTTAACGGACAAGTGGTTAATATTCCTTCATTCAAGGTTTCTGCAGAGACTGATGTTTCTGTTCGTGAAAAAGCTAAAAAGCAAGCGCGTATCATTGCTGCTATTGAATTAGCCGACCAACGCGAGAAGCCAACCTGGATTGAAGTAGATGGTTCTAAACTAACTGGTGCGTTTAAACGTTTACCAGAGCGTTCTGACCTATCTGCAGAAATTAACGAACAGTTGATCGTCGAACTTTACTCTAAGTAAAGATAACTAAAGAGGAAGCTATGGGATCTGTAACTGAATTCCTAAAACCAAGATTGGTAGAGATTGAAAATATTTCTCCAACTCGCGCTAAAGTTGTACTTGAGCCATTAGAGCGTGGTTTTGGCCACACTCTAGGTAACGCACTTCGTCGTATTCTTTTATCTTCTATGCCTGGCGTAGCAGTAACTGAAGTCGAAATTGATGGTGTGTTGCATGAGTACAGTACAAAGGAAGGCGTGCAAGAAGACGTAATTGAAATATTACTAAACCTTAAAGGCTTAGCAGTTCGTCTAGAAGGTAAAACTGAAGCAACGCTGACTTTGGTCAAATCTGGAGCGGGTACTGTTGTTGCTGGTGATATCCAGCATGATGGTGACGTCGAGATTATCAATCCTGAACATGTTATCTGTACTCTTACTGGAGACACAGAAATCAGCATGCGCATCAAGGTTGAAACTGGCCGTGGTTATGTACCTGCATCAGTTCGTCGCTCCTCTGAAGAAGATGATCGCCCAATTGGTCGTTTACTGGTTGATGCTTCATTCAGCCCTGTTGAACGTATTGCATACTCAGTAGAATCTGCTCGTGTTGAACAACGCACAGATTTAGATAAATTGATTATCGATATGGAAACTAACGGTACGTTAGATCCTGAAGAAGCGATTCGTCGCTCTGCTACTATCTTAGCTGAACAGCTAGACGCATTCGTAGATTTACGTGATGTTTCTGAGCCAGAAGCGAAAGAAGAGAAGCCAGAATTTGACCCAATCTTACTTCGTCCAGTGGATGATTTAGAGTTGACCGTACGTTCAGCTAACTGTCTTAAAGCAGAAGCGGTTCAGTATATTGGTGACCTTGTACAGCGTACTGAGGTAGAGTTACTTAAAACTCCTAACCTTGGTAAGAAGTCATTAACAGAAATCAAAGACGTGCTTGCATCTCGTGGATTATCTTTAGGCATGCGCCTAGAGAATTGGCCACCAGAAAGTATTGCCGACTAAGATGTATTAGCGTGTGTTAAGCACACGCTACTTGAAAGAAGGATTAAGCTATGCGCCATCGTAAAAGTGGTCGAAAGTTAAATCGCAACAGCAGCCATAGAAAAGCAATGTTTAAAAACATGGCCTCTTCAATGGTTAAGCATGAAGTGATTAAAACTACTTTGCCTAAAGCAAAAGAACTTCGCCGTGTTATCGAGCCGTTAATTACATTATCAAAGGTTGATAGTGTTGCTAACCGCCGTTTAGCTATGGCTCGCACAGGCGACAAAGAAGTGGTTGGTAAATTATTCAACGAATTAGGGCCTCGCTACGAAGCTCGTCCAGGTGGTTATATTCGCATTCTAAAATGTGGTTTCCGTACTGGTGATAAAGCGCCTATGGCGTATGTTGAGTTTGTTGACCGTCCAGTTGTTGCTTCTGAAGAAGTAGTTGAAATAACTGAAGAGTAAACCATACTCTCATAGTTAACAGTCCACTTAAGTGAATTGTTAACCACATAAAAAACCGAGCCTAGGCTCGGTTTTTTGATTTCAGGAGATTAAAAAATTTAGTGTTAAAGTTTTTGCTGCTTATGTTGTTGTGATGGTGCGCTATTGACACCTGCTGTAATTTCATCGGCAGTTGCACCACCCATAGTTGCAAATTTAGTGACATCTTCAACATTGACACCTGCATCTATAGCAGTAGAAATAATACGTTGGATTTGTTCACGTTGCAGAGATGATTCACGTACTGCAACAGAAACAACTTCTTCAGCTTTATTAGGAAACACTGCTAATAATGCATCAACAATATACTCACCTACTAATGGTACATGTTTAATTGTATTAGATAAAATTTCAGCAATTTTTTCGGGATACGATTTTGCCATCAGCTGGACAATTTTGTCGGCAGAATCGGGTTCAGTCATGACTGCTACTCGCAAAATATCATCAAAATCTTCGGGTGAGGCATTAGCCGCGGCTGTAGCGACAAAACTGACATAACTTGGCTCAGCTCTAATCGCTGCTTCTACAATACTTTCACATTGTGTAATCCCTTTTTGCACCGCAATAGTGACGATGTCTTCAGCAGAGAACGGTTGTGCGGATACGGCACTATGTATGATTTCTTTGTATTGTTCAGGATATAAATCCAATGCAACATCGACAATACCAGTGACACTTTGTGGATAATGACCGATTAACGATCTGACTGCACGACCGGCAGACATACTTTGTTGAACTTGCTGTTTAAAAAAATCATGGTCGATTTTCCATTCAGCCGTCGCTTCGTCGTTAATTGCATAGCTTAACTGTGAAAATAAGACACATCCAGATACGACTACTGCTTTACATACATTCTTATACACGTTTACACCTATTACTTATATGAACAAAAATATTGTCCATTAGTTAGTCAACATACATCATAAAAAGTTCAAATGCATTACATTTTATTTACATACCATACTGCTGATTTATTAAGCTAACCTTAACGGAAATATATAGTGGGTAGGGTATATAAAATGATATTCAAGCATATATTCATTGAACAGATTTTTACGTCACTGGTATACTGATTTGAAGTTTTACATCTAGAGGTTATTCTTTGCAGTCTCTTAGTCAGTTACATACATTTGGTTTTGATGCCCAAGCGCCTTTTGTCATTGAATTTAATGCAATCCAACAAATCATGGCGCATCAATGTCACCAAGATGCCTTTGTCATTTTAGGCGAGGGGTCTAATACTGTCTTCACCGAAGATTATTACGGTGAAGTCTGGATCAATAAATTACACGGCATGGTGTTTAGCGAAGACACCACTAATCATTATATTACCGTGGCTTCGGGTGAAAATTGGCATAGCTTAGTGACCACTTGTGTTGAGCAGGGTATAGGTGGCTTTGAAAATCTAGCACTTATTCCGGGAACCGTGGGCGCTGCACCAATTCAAAATATTGGGGCGTACGGTGTAGAGGTAGGTACATATATAGATTCAGTAGAATACATTGATTTAGCAACTCGCACGGTACAGTCGATCGCTGGTAGTGATTGTGCCTTTGGTTATCGTGACTCAATATTTAAACATGCACTTAAAGATAAAGTGTTTATTACCACAGTTAACTTTACGATCCCTAAATTGCTTGCACCCGTGACATCTTATGGTGAATTAGCGACATTAGTGCAACCCTTAATTTCTGATATCTATGACAAAGTCATACAGGTACGTCAACAAAAATTACCTGATCCTAAGCAAATCGGTAATGCGGGTAGTTTTTTCAAAAATCCGGTTATCTCTAAACAACATTTTACGAGACTGCAGGCTAGATTTCCGGCGATCCCTTCTTTCCCTGTTTCAGACGAATTGGTAAAAGTACCTGCGGGATGGTTAATTGATACACTCGGATTCAAAGGTAAAATTATCGATGGGATCCAATGTCACCCGCAACAAGCATTAGTCCTAACCAATATCGCCTCAGGGACAGGGACCGCACTGATTACTTTTGCTCGACAGATTATTGCTGAAGTGTCGACACAATATGGGATTACTCTTGAACACGAAGTTCAACTGTTAGGCCGAATTAATAGGATTACGTTATAATGCATAGCACGCGTAACAAGCTCTTACATTTATTAGCCCAGGGTGAGTTTATCTCGGGTACTGAGTTGGGTGCGCAATTAGGTATATCGCGTTCTGCTATTGGCAAACATATCGATGCTTTGAAGCAGCTTGGTTTGGATGTGTTTTCGGTGCGCGGTAAAGGCTATAAGCTCAGTGAGCCATTGTCACTATTATCGCACGATGAGATATCTGATTATGTTCAAGCACAACTTAGCCATGAAAAATATCGTCAGATCCCACAGCCCCTTCATTTAGATGTATTAAATGTTGTTGATTCGACAAATACCTACATTAAACAAAACATTGCGCAGCTAAGCCAAGGTGCAAGTTGTATTGCAGAAGCCCAAAGTGCAGGAAGAGGACGTCATGGTAGACAATGGATATCACCGTTTGCCAGTAGTATCTATTTATCTATGTATTGGCGTTTTTCTGGCGGTTACCAAACGCTATCGGGTCTATCATTGGTTGTTGGCTTAGCGGTAAATCGCACACTTAATCATTTTGGTATCACGAATGGCCAATTAAAATGGCCAAATGATATTTATATTAATATGCAAAAAATAGCAGGTATATTAATCGAGGTTGAAGGTTCTGTCGGTGATGAGGTTCATTGTGTGATTGGTTTGGGTTTGAATGTCAATTTACCGGATGATATTACAGGAATTGAACAACCTTTTACTGATTTACAAAGCCATAGTCAGCAAACAGTGATTAATCGTAATCACTTAACCGCACAATTAATCTTAGATATTCAACAGGCCCTAATAATTTTCGAAAAATCAGGATTGTGTTCTTTTATATCAGAATGGGAATCACTTAATGTGTTTGCTAATAAAGACATTACTTTACTAATTGGACAACAATCAGTGGAAGGTATGTGTATGGGTATTGATCCACAAGGTGCATTACGGGTGTTGGTTGATGGGGAAATAAAAACATATCATGGTGGAGAGATCAGTGTCAGAGCAAGATAAGTCTATTCTTTTTATAGATGTGGGCAATTCATTAGCAAAATATTGTTGTATGCGTGCTACGGAGATACAACATACTGAGTTAAGAGACATCACTCCATCACTTGAATATTTTTCGGAGACCCTGACGCCAGTACAATTACTGCCAAGGGTCAGTCATATTTATTTGAGTTATGTCAAAGCGCCCGAATGGTTAGCTGCATTACACAAAGAGGCTGCGCAACAAAACATTCCCATTGTTACTGCCACTTCTGCTAAACATACTCGGATTAATCATAGTATTTTAATTAACGGCTATAATAATGTTACTAATATGGGCGTTGATCGTTGGTTAGCCATGATTGCAGCGGTAGGCTTGTTTCCGCAAAAATCAGATTTTGTGGTAGTGGATGCGGGAACAGCCATTACTTGCGATGTGATTTTTCGGCATCAGCACCAAGGCGGATGGATTGCGCCGGGTCTAACAACATTAAAAACCAGTTTATTAAGTAATACTGAGCAAGTTTTTACTAATGACACAACCAAAACACAATACGCAGAGCCTATTATTTTAGGAACTGATACACCTGATTGTGTCGAACAGGGGTGTTTGGCACAATTAAATGGTATGGTAAATTTGGCATGTGAAACATTAAATGATCAAACCGATGACTTTATTGTGTTAATTTCTGGTGGTGATCAAATAAAATTATCGTTTCCGCGAAAAAATAACATCCATTATTTTGCCAATTTAGTGCTTATTGGCCTGATTCAATTGGCTAAAACAGGCCTGATTGTCGAAATAAACAACGAAACATCTATTAATTCAATTTAATTGGTATTTTTTTGAAAAAACAGTTGCCAAGAATAAATGTTATCTATACTATACGCACCACTTGATGACGTGCCGACTTAGCTCAGTTGGTAGAGC
>JAQXDG010000127.1 GCA_029251505.1 Glaciecola sp.
GTGGTTTATGAGCGTATGATAATCGTTTACGCCCATAAAGTCACCTGTGTTTATTTGATACGTTGATGTAATTCTTGTACCGTTGTAACACGAGCTCGATCATCCGCTTCTTTGGCTTGGATCGTTGCAAATGCTGCATTAAGTGTCGTCGTATACGTCGCTTTATTCGCTAATGCTTCTTTACGAATATACACCGAATCAGTAATCGCTTGACGACCTTCCGTAGTGTTAACTACATAGACATACTCGCCATTTTTTAGTGCATCAACAATGTTAGGACGCCCTTCTGAAACCTTGTTCACAACATTTACGTCCGGTACACCAGCATCATATAATGCGGTTGCCGTTCCGCGAGTTGCTTCGATTTGGAAGCCCTTTTCTTGCATCAGTTTAGCCAATTCAATCACGCGGGCTTTATCATTGTTGCGTACTGACAACAGCGCTTTACCTGAACGAGGTAATGGTGCTGAAGCGCCTAGATTCGCTTTAGCATAGGCTTCTTCGAACGTATCGCCAACGCCCATTACTTCGCCCGTTGAACGCATTTCAGGACCTAACAACGGATCAACACCTTGGAATTTAGCAAAGGGTAACACTACTTCTTTTACTGAATAAAACGGTGGAATAATCTCATCAAAAATACCTTGATCAGCCAATGATTGGCCAGCCATCGCACGTGCAGCGATCTTAGCACAAGCACGCCCTGTCGCTTTGGATACAAATGGAATGGTACGTGCTGCACGAGGGTTAACCTCGATTAGGTATACTTCACCATCTTTTATCGCAAACTGCGTATTCATTAAACCGATTACGCCTAACTCTAACGCCATCGCTTTAACTTGCGCACGCATCACGTCTTGTATCTCTTCACTGAGTGAATGCGGAGGTAATGAACATGCCGAATCGCCAGAGTGAACTCCTGCTTGCTCAATATGTTCCATAATACCGCCGATAACTACGTCTGTACCATCACAAATCGCATCCAAATCGACTTCAATCGCATCATCTAAGAAACGGTCAAGTAGGACTGGTGAGTCATTCGAGACTTTAACTGCTTCATTTAAGTAGCGGGTTAAATCTTTTAAGTCATAGACAATTTCCATTGCACGACCACCGAGTACATAAGATGGACGAACAACTAATGGGAAACCAATCTTAACCGCTTCTTCTAATGCTCGTTCCATATTTGACACTGTCGCATTAGCTGGTTGCTTAAGGTTTAGCTTGACGACCATTTGTTGAAAACGCTCGCGATCTTCGGCACGGTCAATCGCATCTGGCGATGTACCAATAATCGGTACGCCATTAGCTTCCAGTGCACGCGCTAACTTAAGTGGTGTTTGGCCACCGTATTGCACGATAACACCAACAGGCTTTTCAATACGAACGATTTCAAGTACATCTTCAAGAGTAACAGGCTCAAAATAAAGACGGTCAGACGTATCATAATCAGTAGATACCGTCTCAGGGTTACAGTTAACCATGATGGTTTCATACCCATCTTCACGCAACGCGAGCGCCGCATGAACACAACAGTAATCAAATTCAATGCCTTGACCGATGCGATTAGGACCACCACCTAATACCATGATTTTGTCACGGTCAGTTGGTTGCGCTTCACATTCTTCGTCATACGTAGAGTACATGTAAGCAGTAGAAGTAGAAAACTCTGCCGCGCAAGTATCGACACGTTTATATACTGGCTTGATATCAAAGGCTAAGCGCGCATTACGTACAGCATCTTCTGACTCATTAGTTAATGCAGCTAAACGCGCATCAGCAAAGCCTTTACGCTTTAACGCACGCATAAAATCAGCATCGATACCAGCTAAGCCTAATTGCGCCACTTTTTGTTCTTGTAACACGATATCTTCTAGCTGAACTAAGTACCAACGATCGATATTGGTAAGGTTGAACACCTCTTCAACGCTCCAGCCCATTCTAAAGGCATCACCAATATACCAAATACGCTCAGCACCTGGCTCACGTAGTTCGTAGATCAGTTTATTTTTGGCTTCTGGATCATTCAAATCTAAAATCGGGTCTAAGCCGTTAACGCCGACTTCAAGTCCACGTAAAGCTTTTTGTAATGATTCTTGTTGGTTACGACCTATCGCCATGACTTCGCCAACAGACTTCATTTGAGTCGTCAAACGGTCATTTGCACCGGCGAATTTTTCAAAGTTAAAACGTGGGATCTTAGTTACAACATAATCGATGGCCGGTTCAAATGATGCAGGAGTTAAACCACCTGTAATATCATTTGCTAACTCGTCTAAGGTATAACCGATTGCTAGTTTAGCGGCAACTTTTGCAATCGGGAAACCGGTTGCTTTAGATGCTAATGCAGATGAGCGTGATACACGCGGGTTCATTTCAATGATAACCATACGACCGGTATTAGGACAGATACCAAACTGTACGTTAGAGCCACCTGTTTCTACGCCGATTTCACGTAATACTGCCATTGCCGCATTTCGCATTAACTGGAATTCTTTGTCCGTTAACGTTTGCGCAGGGGCAACTGTAATAGAGTCACCAGTGTGCACGCCCATAGGATCAAAATTTTCAATGGTACATACGATAATGCAGTTGTCTGCTTTATCACGAACCACTTCCATTTCGTATTCTTTCCAACCGATCAATGATTCATCGATAAGTAGCTCTGAAGTGGGGGATAAATCTAAACCGCGAGTACAGATCTCATTGAACTCATCAATGTTGTAGGCAATACCACCACCTGTGCCACCCATCGTAAATGACGGACGAATAATACATGGAAAACCAATTCGGGTAATAACGTCGTGTGCTTCTGCCAATGTATGGGCAATCTCGGCACGTGGACACTCTAGTCCTATCGACTTCATCGCTTTATCAAAACGATTACGGTCTTCGGCTTTATCTATTGCATCCGCCGTAGCACCAATCAGTTCACAATCGTATTTGGCTAACACGCCGTGTTTATCCAGATCCAATGCGCAATTAAGAGCAGTTTGCCCACCCATGGTTGGCAAAATAACATCTGGACGTTCTTTTTCAATGATTTTTTCAACAACTTCCCAATGAATTGGCTCGATGTAGGTTGCATCAGCCATTTCTGGATCAGTCATAATAGTCGCGGGATTGGAGTTAACCAAGATAACGCGATACCCTTCTTCACGAAGGGCTTTACAGGCTTGGGCACCTGAATAGTCAAACTCACACGCTTGACCTATTACAATAGGGCCAGCCCCGATAATGAGAATACTTTTTATGTCAGTACGCTTTGGCATTGTTCTTCCTATTGCTTATGTTGTTTGATTAAATCAATAAAATGATCAAATAAACCGGCTGCATCTTGAGGACCTGGACTCGCCTCTGGATGACCTTGAAAACTAAACGCAGGCTTATCCGTTAATTCAATACCTTGTAATGATTGATCAAATAAAGATACATGAGTCACGGCAATGTTATCTGGCAAACTATCTTGATTGACTGCAAAACCATGGTTTTGTGAAGTAATCATGACCACATTGTTGTGCAAATCTTTAACTGGATGGTTTGCACCGTGATGACCAAATTTCATTTTTTCAGTTTTTGCACCACTCGCGAGAGCTAATAACTGATGCCCTAAACAAATACCAAACATGGGAATAGACTGTTCTAAAAATGTTTTGATGGCAGCAATAGCATACGTACATGGTTCTGGATCACCAGGACCATTTGATAAGAAAATCCCATCAGGATTCATCGCTAACACATCTTCTGCTGGCGTTTGTGCCGGCACAACCGTTAAACGGCAACCACGTTCAACCAACATGCGTAGAATATTATGTTTTGCACCAAAATCGTAAGCAACCACATGAAAAGGCAAGTCTTGTTGATTAACTCGGTAACCTTCGCCTAGCACCCAGGTACTGTCGTTCCACTCGTGAACTTCGCTACAAGTGACTTCTTTGGCTAAATCTAAACCTTTTAAACCACCAAATTCTTTTGCTTTGGCTAATGCTTGTGCTTCGGTTAACGCATCTCCGGCAACAATACAGCCATTTTGAGCGCCTTTTTCACGAAGTACACGCGTTAAACGGCGCGTATCAATATCCGCAATACCTAAAATATGATGTGCTTTTAGGTAATCAGATAATGTTTGTTCGTTTCTAAAATTACTGGCAATGAGGGGTAAATCGCGGATTACTAACCCTTTAGCAAAGATTTGATTTGATTCAACATCTTCAGAATTAGTGCCGGTATTGCCAATGTGTGGATATGTTAGGGTAATAATTTGTTCAGCGTAGGATGGATCAGTAAGGATCTCTTGATAGCCAGTCATTGAAGTATTAAATACGACTTCACCAACAGCGAAACCTTCAGTACCAAATGCAGTACCATTAAAGACAGAACCATCTTCTAACACCAATAGGGCAGAATGAGCCAAGTCAACCTCCAGGTAGGAAAACTAGGTGTAATTATAAATTACACGTACAAAAAACGGGATGCTTATACACTGTGTGTACACCCCGTCTACAGTTCTTTGCGCTGAAAGCTTTTTCCTGTCCGTGAATAAGCATTACTTACATCAGGCAAATTAAAAAGAGTATATAGTTTTACTTTAAATCCGTCCAGATAAAACTACAAAAATATTAAAAATACCCATTTATCACTAATTTCTAGTTAAGACCGACAAAATAGATACTTTACATTAAAAAAACACACTATTTTAGATCAGTTAACTGTCTATTTCAGAGTCTATAAATATCTTACAAATCGTTCAATGACAAGACATCCATCATTGAATATAGCCCTGGTGGTTTGTTTATAAGCCATTTTGCGGCTCTAACTGCGCCTTTAGCAAACGTCATTCGACTTGAAGCTTTGTGCGTTAATTCAATTCGCTCGCCTAATTCAGCAAATAACACGGTGTGATCCCCCACTACATCCCCGCCACGCACAGTCGCAAAGCCTATTTGTTGCTGTGGACGCTCTCCGGTATGCCCTTCTCTACCATATACGGCATCGTTAGCCAGATCGCGCTGCAATGTTTGAGCAATGCCTTCGCCTAATGCTAGCGCAGTGCCAGACGGCGCATCGATTTTATGGCGATGATGCGTCTCGATAATTTCGATATCAGCAGTATCACCCATAATTTTTGCGGCTTGTTGTGATAATTTAATCAGCAAATTCACGCCGACACTGTAATTTGCAGCAAAAACAATCGGAATATGCTTGGCAGCAGCATGCAATGTAGTTAACTGAGGTGTGTTTAAACCTGTTGTACCAATCACTATGGGTGTGTTGTGCTTAATAGCCCATTCAAGGTTTGCCGCAAGCGCCTCTGGCAAAGTGAAATCGATAATGACCGCACATTGATCTAGTTCAACTTCCGCTTGTGTTTGCAACGCAATACCTAGTTTACCTGTTCCGGCAAGCTCACCAGCGTCAATGTTCAACATACTTGATGATGATCTGACTGTTGCACTGTGTAACTGTGTTTGTGCGTCATTAACCACCGCCTCGATAAGGTTACGCCCCATCCGCCCGCTTGCACCTAAAATACTGATCGGTAACATTATTTATCCTACTATACATATATTTACAATTTAATTGAGACAAGTATTCTCAATCAATTTTAATTTGTGCCATAGTACCATTTTCAATAATTTAGAACAGTTCAAATTACAATTTGGTCAATACATAATGGAAAACACATTTAGCAATCACATCTTACACTTCGATGATTCTCGAATTCAATCACCTGAAGCAATGCCGTTAGCTGAGCATTATGCGATGGTTAATGCTGCGGTATCAATGGTAACCTTGTTGATCATTGTTTCACTCGCGTTAGTCGCGATATTTCAACCAATATGGCCAATGCCTGATGAGGGACGAACTATTGCCGTATATATAGCTAGCGGTGTCACTACTTTTTCCCTATTGCTTATTGGCTATGGTTACTTTGTAGAAAAAGCCAAAGGATATTGTGTCCGCGAGCAAGATATCACCCTTTTTAAAGGACTGATTTTTAGAAAAGTGATTACTCAGCCAATATGCCGAATACAGCATATAGAGGTGAAACGTGGTCCAATTGATCGCAAAGCCAATTTAGCTAAATTGCATGTATACAGCGCAGGTGATATTGCCCAAACATTTGAAATACCCGGTTTAGATTTCACCTTAGCTAATTCCATTAGAAATGAAATTTTAGCGCACAAGGACATGCAACATCATGGATAATATTACCCAGTCGACGGCTAAACAGCAGCCTACTAGTGATATTGACGTTGATGATAATTCTTGGCACCGTGTCTCCCCGTTGGCGATTTTGTATTTTATCGAAAAACTCTTTTTAGGTTTGCTCAACAACATTTTTTACATGTTGCCTATGTTTATCGTGCTCTGGGATGAAATCAAAGCGAACCCTTGGATTGCAGCAGGCATTATTGGCTTGATCATAACCTTGATTACCATTTTTGCAATTTGGTCGTTTTTTGTTTTTCGCTATCGCTTATCTGATGGTACCGTCGAAGTCAAAAGTGGCATATTCGCTAAAAAGCACGTCAACCTACCCTTTAACCGGATCCA
>JAQXDG010000101.1 GCA_029251505.1 Glaciecola sp.
GCGTAGGTATGTTCATTGCGATCGTACTAGCGCTAGTCTTCATTATCATGTTTGCCAAGTCAAAGTTGGTACCTGAAGGTGATGTACAAATCTTAATTAATGGCGATCCAGCAAAATCAATTACTACCTCTCCAGGTGGTAAATTGTTAGGTGCGTTAGCTGACTCTGGGATCTTTGTATCTTCAGCGTGTGGTGGCGGTGGTTCATGTGGTCAGTGTCACGTGCACATCAAATCTGGTGGTGGTGAAATCTTACCGACTGAGCTAGATCACATCAGCAAACGTGATGCCAAAGAAGGCTTACGCTTATCCTGTCAGGTTGCGATTAAGCAAGACATGGATATCGAATTACCAGAAGAAATTTTTGGTGTGAAAAAATGGGAATGTGACGTTATTTCTAACAATAACGAAGCGACGTTTATCAAAGAGCTTAAATTAGGCATCCCTGATGGCGAAAGTGTTCCATTCCGTGCTGGTGGTTATATTCAAATTGAGGCGCCACCTCATCACATTAAATACAGTGATTTTGATGTCCCAGAAGAATACCGTCCTGATTGGAATCACTTTGGTTTCTTTGATGTTGAATCAAAAGTAGACGAAGAAACCATTCGTGCATATTCGATGGCTAATTACCCTGAAGAAGAAGGTATCATCTTACTTAACGTACGTATTGCAACGCCGCCGCCTAAAAATCTAAGTTTACCAGCGGGTAAAATGTCATCGTTTATTTGGTCTTTAAAGCCAGGTGATAAAGTGACAATTTCAGGTCCATTTGGTGAGTTCTTTGCTAAAGACACCGATGCAGAAATGGTATTTGTTGGTGGTGGTGCGGGTATGGCGCCAATGCGTTCACACATCTTTGACCAATTACGTCGTCTTAAAACAGACCGTAAAATTTCTTTCTGGTACGGTGCACGCTCTGCCCGTGAAATGTTTTACGTAGAAGATTTTGATATGTTGGCTGCTGAGAATGAAAATTTCGATTGGCATGTGGCCTTATCTGATCCTCAACCAGAAGATAATTGGGAAGGGATGACTGGATTTATTCATTTAGTGTTGCTAGAAAACTACTTGAAAGATCATCCAGCACCAGAAGATTGTGAGTTCTACATGTGTGGTCCTCCAATGATGAATGCGGCAGTTATCAATATGCTTAAAGATTTAGGCGTAGAAGATGAAAACATTATGCTTGATGACTTTGGCGGTTAATCCCATAAAGGTTATTGCAATAGCATAACGTTGAGAAAGGGAGCTGATTGGCTCCTTTTTTTCTTTATTTTGTATTAAGGATTTTTCGTGTACTCATTACGTTTAGTCAGTTTGGTTATTATTAGTGCAGTGTTATTGGCTGGGTGTTCACACCAGCCTCAAGCAAAAGAACACTATTTTTCAGGCCGCACAATGGGCACCACTTATAATGTCAAATTTGTGAGTGATAAACCAGTTGATACGGTTGCATTACAGCATAAAATTGACGAGCGATTAGTTGAGATCAATCAACTCATGTCTACGTATATTGGCGATTCTGAACTTTCGTTATTTAACCGTGCACCGCGGCAACAGCCCTTTACATTGTCTCCTGAAACCGCCTTAGTAGCGGCTGAAGCGATACGGCTAGGTAAAATAAGTGGTCATGCACTTGATGTGACGATCGGTCCTTTGGTGAATTTATGGGGGTTTGGCCCAACTAAACGCCCTGAAACAATTCCAAGCGACCTGCAAATAGCTGAGGCTAAGGCATTATCAGGTTTAGACAAATTAACTCTTGAAGGCGTGGTATTAACCAAAACCATCGATAATCTGTATTTGGATCTATCAACAATCGCCAAAGGGTATGGGGTTGATGCAATTGCTGAACTATTAATTGACTATAAATTGATGAGTTTTTTAGTCGAAATAGGGGGGGAAATGCGTGTGGCCGGCACTAAACTCAACGGTGAGGCATGGCGCATAGCCATTGAAAAACCGGTTAGTGAATCTCGAGCAGTACAAAAAATTATTAGTGTTGGCGATAATGCCGTCGCTACCTCGGGTGACTATCGCAATTATTTTGAAGAAGATGGTATTCGCTATTCACATCTGATCGATCCAATTTCGGGGTATCCGATCCAGCATAATACGGTTTCAGCGACAGTGGTACATGCATCCTCTATGACTGCGGATGGATTGGCTACTGCAATGATGATATTGTCAGCAAAAGACGCTCAGGCGCTCGCTGAAGCGCAGGGGATTGCATTGATGCTGATCCTTAAAGAAGACAATACGTTTGTCGAGTATCAGTCACCTGCATTTACGCAGATGGTCACCATAATTAATTAATATAGTAGGTTACTATGAGCACGTTTATTTTAGCTTTTGTGTTTTTTCTTATTACCGTTGCTGCAATGGCAATTGGGTATATTTTACAACGTAAAACCATTGCCGGGAGTTGTGGTGGTTTAGGTGCATTGGGTATTGCTAAAGCCTGTGATTGCCCTGAACCTTGTGATCGTAAAAAAGCCCGCATGGAAAAAGAAGCTATCCGCGCCGAAAAAATCAAAGCATGGGAAAAAGACAAAATTATTTAATAATTTTGTTTTCTCTGAATCACGAATCCATGACCGTATCTTTTTCGCAAACTTAAACGCACATCCACAAAGCCTTTCAACGCCATACACGCTGTCATAAATGTGCCAAAGATCTGTAATATCTTTCAGTGTGCCGTCACAAATATGCCATAATAATGTAATATTTCTTGTGTGTTGTCATATTACTGTAATATTCGGTATATAAAGTAGCGCTCATATTCAGTGACGAAATTAATCTAAATCAGGGATTTGTTAATTTTAAATCAAAGGTCTAATGTATGAAATTTATTCAATCAATCGCCGCTACTACACTAGCAATGGCAATCTCTGCTCCAGTTCTTGCCGCTTCAGTTTCAGCAGATCTTTACGGTAAAGTTAATATCAGCTTACAAGATTCAGATGGTAAAACTGAATTAAAAAGCAATGCTTCACGCATTGGTTTAAAAGGCTCAACCAGTTTAAATGATGATTTAGAAGTCTTTTATACTTATGAATTCCAAGTTGATCCCTCTGATGAATCAGGTTCGTCTAACCTTAAATCACGTAATCAATTTGTAGGCTTAAGAGGCGAATTTGGTGAAGTGGTTGTTGGTCGTAATGATTCAATACTGAAACAATCTCAAGGTAAATTTGATTTATATTCAGACCAAGAAGCTGATATTAAAGTGTTGTGGAAAGGTGAAAACCGCATGAGTGATTCAATCACTTACAAATCACCCTCATTTAATGGTTTTCAATTAGGTCTAGGTTATTATCTTGATGAAGCTAGTGATGATGCTGCAACTTCTGTCTCTGTTAGCTATGGTGATAGCGCCTTGAAAAAAGGTAAATATTACGCTGCAATCGCTATGGACAATGAACTAAAAGGGTATAACGTTACTCGTCTTACTGCTGGTACTGTGGTAGGTGAAGTAAAATTGGGCGTCATGTTACAAACCCAAGAGAATGTCGCTGATGGTTCTGAAAAAGACGGCTTTATGGTAAGTGCGCAATACAAATTGGGTAACTACAACGTAAAAGGTCAATATCAAACTGCTGAAGATGATTCTGGCTTTACCTTAGGTGCTGATCGTAAATTAGGTAAAAATACCAAATTGTATGCCTTTTATACTTCATTTAACTTTGACACTGCAGAAGATGAGAGTTATCTTGCATTAGGTCTTGAACACAAATTTTAAGCTATTCCCCCTTCTAAATAAGATGACCGTATCGGGTTTGGATAGTTTTCAAACCCTTCATACGAGTAAATGAATATCACATGAGTGAGTCTGTCCAACGTAAAATCATCCATGTCGATATGGACTGTTTTTATGCTGCGGTAGAAATGCGTGATAACCCATCATTACGTCATGTACCAATCGCGATTGGCGGCAGTTCAGACCGTCGTGGTGTGATTTCTACTTGTAACTATCTTGCCCGTCGTTTCGGCGTTCGCTCCGCTATGTCCACCGCGCATGCATTGCGCCTTTGTCCTGACTTAGTCCTCGTTCCCGGCCGAATGGCTGAATATAAAGCCGTATCCGACCACATTCGTGAAATATTTAGTCGCTACACCTCATTAATTGAACCACTATCATGGGATGAAGCGTACTTAGATGTGACGGATTCTGCCTATTTTGATGGTTCGGCAACGCGCATAGCTGAGGATATAAGACGTGTCATTGAAGCTGAAACGGGTTTGACTGCCTCAGCGGGTGTAGCCCCGATTAAGTTTGTTGCTAAAGTTGCTTCAGACGAAAACAAGCCGAACGGGTTGTGTGTCATTACCCCGGCCAAACTTGATGCTTTTGTATTACAACTGCCACTTAATAAAATCCCTGGTGTGGGTAAAGTGACTATTGAAAAGCTTAATCATTTAGGGTTGTTTACTTGCAAAGATGTTCGCGCGTTTCCTTTTGCTCGATTGAATAAACAGTTTGGTAAATTCGGTGCCTTATTGTGGCATCGTTGTCATGCTATTGATGATCGCGAAGTACAAGTGCATCGTGTACGCAAATCAGTAGGGGTTGAACGCACCCTATCCGAAGATATATTTGCGCGCAGTGATGTTGAAGAGGTAATTGAATACTTATTACCTAAGTTGCAATCTAGAATTGCCTCAGCCAATGTGGGGAGCCGAATTAAAAGCCAAGGCATCAAACTTAAATTCAATGATTTTCAGCAAACGACGATTTCTCATACTCGGCAAATATATACTGAAGCCTATTTTTCCGATTTACTTACGGAAGTGTTAGAACGACGCAAAGAGCGTGGGATCCGTTTGGTGGGTTTACATATTGGGTTGTATGATCCTGAAGATATTGAACAATTAAATTTACCCTTACCGGAACCCGATGTATCATAATGGCATTGTTTATTCGGAGCACCCTATGTCAACACAATCGGCTATGCCACAATATCCACTAGCGCAACATCTTACACAACACTCATCCCTTATATACGGTTGCATGGGCTTAGGCGGCGGCTGGAACACTAATTCCGTATCGGCTGACGACATTAAACAGACACAAGCCATTATTGAATGCTGTTTAGAGGAAGGGATCCGGATTTTTGATCACGCAGACATTTACACGTTTGGTAAAGCTGAAACTGCATTTGGCCAGGTATTGCATCAGTCACCAGATTTACGTGAAAAAATGAGTATACAAAGTAAATGTGGGATCCGATTTCAGGATGTTCATGGCGTCAAACGCTATGATTTTTCACCGCAGTGGATCACTCATTCCGTAGAGGAAATATTACAACGTTTGCATATCGAACAGCTTGATGTGTTGTTACTACATCGACCCGATCCATTAATGCAGCTTGATGAAGTGGCACAAACACTCATTGCCCTGCACCGTGCCGGAAAAATTGCGCATATCGGTGTGTCTAATATGCACGCTGCACAATTGGCTTTTTTACAATCGGCCTTACCGTTTCCCATTATTGCAAATCAAATCGAATTAAGTCTGGCTAAACCCGGATTCATTAATGCCAGCATTGAACCGACGCACCGCTATGACGGAATGGCAGAATATGCCCAACAGCATAAAATACAAATTCAGGCGTGGGGGGCACTAGCTCAAGGACAATTCACCAAAGAAATGAGTAACGATGTTTCTATGAATGTTCATCATACAACAAACATGATAATACAATTGGCACAGCAATATGATGTTAGCCGAGAAGCAATCGTGTTGGCATTTTTAACTCGCCATCCTGTTTCAATACAACCTATCATAGGCACTACAAACTTTGGCCGTATTAGAGCATGTGCTCAAGTTACTCGATGTGAATTAAGCGCCGTTGATTGGTACGGATTACTTGAGTCTACGCGAGGGAACGAGGTTCCCTAGTCCATTACTTATTAATAATCTTGCTGCTAATCATTCATCGTGTGAATATTGAGTTCGTTTTTTGTACGATTTTCGTATTAACTCGTTGTTTGTCCATTGTTCTAGGCGATTAAAACTACTACTATTGATGTGTGACAGACCCATAAAAATAAAAAAGTCACACTTTCATACACTAGTTTAAAACAATCGAGAAGTCACAATCCATTAGGCTTGTGGTGGACAAATCGAGGAGTACCCTACATGACCATCTCCCAAGATTTGCATGCTTATGGCATAACAAATGCGACGGAAATACTTCATAACCCAAGTTATGACGTACTGTTCAACGAAACCACCTTAGATAGCCTAACGGGTTATGAAAAAGGGGTGATAACCGAATGTGGTGCAGTCGCCGTCAATACTGGCGAATTTACTGGCCGCTCTCCCAAAGACAAATATATCGTTAAAGATGCCGTGACTGAAAACACCGTATGGTGGTCAGATCAAGGCAAAAACGATAACAAGCCGATTTCACAAAACGTGTGGAACGACCTCAAAAGCTTAGTGACGACGCAATTATCGGAACAGCGGTTGTTTGTTGTTGATACATTCTGTGGGGCTAACGAAGATACGCGTCTGAAAGTGCGCTTTGTCACGGAAGTCGCGTGGCAAGCTCATTTCGTGACTAATATGTTCATTCGTCCTACGGCTCAAGAATTAGCCGATTATGAACCTGATTTCATTGTCATGAATGGCGCTAAAGCGACGAATCCTTCTTGGCAAACTCATGGCTTGAACTCTGAAAACTTTGTTGCGTTTAATCTTACCGAGAAAATCCAACTTATTGGTGGTACTTGGTATGGTGGTGAAATGAAAAAAGGGATGTTCTCTATGATGAACTACCTGTTACCGCTTAAAGATATTGCATCGATGCATTGTAGTGCCAATGTGGGTGAAAATGGCGATGTAGCCATATTCTTTGGACTTTCCGGGACTGGTAAAACGACCTTATCGACCGATCCTAAGCGTAAACTGATTGGTGATGATGAGCATGGCTGGGATGATAACGGCGTGTTTAATTTTGAGGGGGGTTGTTATGCTAAAACGATCAAGTTAAGCAAAGAAAATGAACCCGATATTTACAACGCAATCCGCCGTGATGCGTTACTCGAAAATGTAACAGTATTAGCGGGTGGAGAGATTGATTATGACGATGGTTCAGTCACTGAAAATACACGTGTTTCTTACCCGATCCACCATATAGATAATATTGTTAAGCCTATTTCGCGTGCTGGACATGCCGATAAAGTCATTTTTTTAACGGCTGATGCATTTGGTGTCTTGCCAGCTGTGTCTAAGTTAACGCCAGCTCAAGCCCAGTATTACTTTTTATCAGGTTTTACCGCTAAATTAGCTGGGACGGAGCGAGGTATTACTGAGCCTACTCCGACTTTTTCGAGTTGTTTTGGTGCGGCTTTCTTAAGTTTACACCCAACCAAATATGCACAAGTCTTAGAAAAGCGCATGCAAGCATCCGGTGCGCAAGCATACTTAGTGAATACGGGTTGGAACGGCACAGGCGAACGTATTTCAATTAAAGCTACCCGCGCGATAATTGATGCAATTTTGGATGGGTCGATTGATGATGCGCCGACGCAAATTATCCCTATTTTCAATTTGACGGTACCGACGCAATTGCAACATGTTGATCCAAGTGTTCTCGATCCTCGCGGTACATACAGTGACGCACAAGATTGGCACAGCAAAGCGACGGATCTGGCTACATTATTTGTCGATAACTTTAGTAAGTTTACTGATACCGAGAATGGTGTAGCATTAGTTGCAGCAGGCCCTCAATTATAGCGGTTACTGTGCATTGATGAATTGATGTGAATTTACTTAACGCGCAGTCACATTGCGAGATAAAAGCCCCGTTTATGACTGGGCTTTTTTTGTTTTCATGTTTTTATTGTTCTGCGAATAACTCACCAATGTATCCCAAGCAACATGTTGTAAAATAGCAGCGTATTCCTGTGAAAGCCCTGCCGTATAGGCTAACCCAACTGGCGATTGTTGATAAAACGCAGCGTAGAACATGCAAGCGGCTAAATATGTGCCCGCGATGCTAGGATGTTTAATATCTTTTTTGTAGAGGATTTGTGCTGCGTCTATTGTGCTTGCATTGTTATCATTTTCTTTGATGTGTGAGTCAATCTTAAAGGCGCTAATATCAGGAACATATAAGTCGATATTAGGATATTGTGTATTAATTGTGGCAAACGCTAGTCCAACTGGAACTAACATTACTTGGTGCGTTTGGGCCACTTTGGCATATGCCGCTAATAATGGCTCGGTCATTTTGGGAGTGTTGGCATAGGGCCAAGTCATAAATAATATAGGTTGTGCGCCATGCTCTCGTGCCAATTTTATCAGTGCGGCTGCATTGTCTGAAAAGCGCTGATGTGTTTTTTTATTTTTGATGGGACCGTTGGATAACCCTTGGATCACGAGGGCATCATAGCCTTGATTATCAAGGAGTCCAGATACACCGGCCACATGCTCTGATAAATTCCCCCCCGATACCGTTGCCATGCGATAGCGTGTCGTTCCTTTTTCCCATTGTTGTGCTGAACGCACCAGATTGCTAACGTGATTTTGAATGCCATTGTTATAGTAACTAAAGCTGTTACCCACAAACAACGCTCGTTGTATTGGAGCGGTGGTTGCTGCAACTGAAACACAAGGTAATACAAGCAATAGCAACACAACAACAGTGCTACGAGATTTATTTAGGTAAAGATTCATATGAGTTCCTGCTCACTGCTGCTGAGACAACAGTGCTAAAACAATAGTTAAATAGTACTCATAAAATCGTTTTACAACGAAAAACCCCCTATTGAACTATCAATCCAAATAAGGGGGCTGTGTCAGATAATCAACGGCATAAATTTGCTGCATAGTCGAAGTCGCAATATTCCCACCAGAGAGTACCACCAGTACCGTTTGACCTTTTGGTTGCCCTGCTAGCCATGCGACAGCGCCGGCCATGGTCATACAACACGTGGGCTCGATATGGAGCTTCAATAAATGCTGTAACCATTGTGTCCAATAGGCAATTTGCGTTTCGTTGACTTCGTAAAACCCATCTAATTGCTGTAAAAATTCAAATGTAATATCGCCAACCGCAGGTGTCGCGGCTCCGTCGGCTAAGGTTTGTGCTGGTGCGGGTAGGGTATATATACTGCCTTGTTGTAATGAAATCGATGCGTCATTGGCGTTTTCAGGCTCTACACCAATCATCTGTGCTTCAGGTAGCAAGGCTCTGGTCGTTAATAGCGCACCACTGGTTAAGCCTCCACCACCACAAGGCGTAAAGACAGCATCAATATTATGCTCGGATGTTTGGGTTATCGCTTCTAATACGGCGGTGCCTTGTCCTGCAATAATATCCGCATGATTAAACGGTGGGATCCACAATACCCCTTCGGCTTCAGCGGCAGCAGCTACGGCGGCATCTGCTTCTAATCTTGTCGGAAATAAATGCAATTGTGCGCCGTAATCCTGTGTCGCTGCAGCTTTAACTGGCGAAATGCTTTCAGTTGAATAGATATCTACAGGAATGTTGAGCATGCTGCCTGCATAGGCAACCGCTTGGGCATGATTTCCTGATGAATTAGCGACAATTCGCAGCGGGGTTGGGTGGGTTTGACAATAATGATGTAAAAAGTTGGTGGCGCCGCGTAATTTAAATGAGCCGGTACGTTGTAAACATTCCGCTTTAAATAACACGGTATGACCCAGCCACGCATTGAGTAATGATGAGGTCACGACTGGGGTTTGTGTGACATGGGGTTTGATCCTTTCATAAGCATCTTGCACATCGGTAAAGTTAGGTAAAGTTAGCATTGTATATCTCACTAGTGGCTCAGCGTAATTGACAAGCAAGGCGTCATGTTAAAAAATCGAATATCATAGCACTCCCTTGCTAACAACATGTTTACGTAGTTATTTTAAATATGTCTCAAAGTGATGCGTGATTGTTTTAAACATATGAATTTGTGTGTTTTTACCTCGGATACTGTGTTTTTTACCGGGGTAGTCCATCACATGAAATAATTTAGCGTTGTCTTGTAGGTGTTTATACAACTTAGTCGCGTGCGTAAACAATACATTATCGTCGGCCATGCCATGATAAATGAGCAAGTCGCCTTGTAAGTTATTTGCGTAAGGAAAGACCGAGGAAGCATCATAAGCGCTTTTCTCAGTGTTGGGGTTACCCATATAGCGTTCTGTGTAATGAGTGTCGTACAAACGCCATTCGGTGACCGGAGCACCGGACACGCCAGCCGCAAAATACTCCGGCGCTTTAAACATCGCCATCAGGCTCATGTAACCGCCATAGCTGTGTCCATAAACACCGATCTTGCTCGGGTCAACAAAATCAAGAGTGCGTAAAAAATCGACGCCGCGTTTTTGATCGTCAATCTCGACCGTACCCATCGCTTTGTATATCGGATCTTCGAACGCTTTACCTCGATAATACGAACCGCGATTATCAATACTAAATACCACATAGCCTTGTTGTGCCCAATACTGGAACATTAAGCCGCGATTGCCAGCCCATTTATTGGTGACGACTTGTGCCCGAGGGCCGCCGTAATGATAGACAATAACAGGGTGCTTACCTGATACGTTTGCGGGTTTATACAAGCGGTAATGTAATTCAGTATCATCTTGTACCTTGATGGTGCCAAATTTAGGCGCAATCCATGCTGCAGCAAATGGCGCTAATGGATGGTTAGCATTGACAAGGTTTTCATCCAACCAAGTAATAAATTGACCCGTAGCAGCATACAAACCGGTTTGGGCTGGCGTGTTAACATCAGAAAAGACATCCACATAAATCGACGCATCTTTTGCAAATTTCACCTCATGATGCTTACCTAACGTGGTGATGCGTTTACTGGTAGCCGTTTGCATATCAACCGCATATACATGTGATTCTAAGGGCGTATCTTTGCGCCCATTAATGAAGATTTTTCCGGTTTTTTCATTCACCGCAGCAATACTGGTCACAACCCAATCACCACTAGTGAGTTGACGGAGCAATTCGCCATTAGTACGATACAAATATAGGTGCTTAAATCCATCACGTTCAGACGCCCAGATGAACGCATCCTGTAGACTCAAAAAGTGTAAATCGTCATGCAGATTAAGCCAAGTGTTGCTCTGTTCAGTGAGTAAAGTTGTGCTACGTTGTGTCGCAACATCATAGCCAAATAACTGTAATGTTTGCTGATTGCGTGATTGGACTTGATAGGTGAGCAGTGCACTGGTATTAGACCATTGTACTCTAGGTAAATAAATATCCTGCTCAGCACCTAAGTTAATCGCTTGACGCTGTTGGGTTTGAATATTCTGCACATAAAGTTCGAGCAATACATTGGGTGTGCCAGCTTTTGGGTATTTTTGCTCGATGGTGGTAATGCGTTCGGCATAAATTTCTGAACGGGTAATCATGTCCACCGGTGTCTCATCAACGCGGGTAAAGGCGATATGCGACTCATCCGGTGCCCACCAGTAGCCGGTTAATTGCCCCATTTCTTCTTGCGCAACAAACTCCGCCATACCATATTTAATGGGGCCACCACCTTGTGTCGTCAAAGCGAGTTCTTTGCCTGTTGCGATAAGTTTGATAAAGAGGTTTTGGTTACGAATAAAGGAAATATAATTACCTTTTGGAGAAAGCTTAATATCCGTCTCAAATTCCGGCGTATTGAGAAGTTGCTGTGCTTTTTTCGCACCAATACGGTAATAAAATACATCACCTGCTAATGGAAACAATAGTGCAGTGCCATCAGCCGACCAGCTGTAGGATAAAATGCCCGATCCGGAAACACGCATGCGCTCACGTCGTGCTTTTTCTTCATCAGATAAGTTTTCATCGCCTTGATGCAAGTCATCAGCATCAAACAGCAAACGTGATTGCTTATCGTTAATGTTGTATTCCCATAAGTCGAAACGACTATTATCGGTTGCTTTAGCACGGATAAAGGTCACACGTTGACCATCGGGAGAAAGTTTAACCATCGACGGTGCTGTACCTTGTAATGCCGGCGCTGAAAATATTCGTTCGATATCTAAGGGCGCAATTGGAACAAGGGGCTGTGTATCATCAGCAGACACATAATGGCTAGTAAGACTTAGAGCGATAAATAGCGCGAAGACGATCATAAATAGGTTATTTTTCATATTATACCCTTATCGTTGCATGACTTTAGAAGGCGCTTAATTTACCATGTTTGCATTACCGGATAAAAAATAATTAATAAACTATGAGTGATAATAGAAAAACAGCCTGTGTCATCGGGGCAAGCGGCTTGGTTGGTAAAGAATTAGTTAATCAATTACTGCGCCATCCTGGTTACAAATCCATCACATGCTTAATTAGACGTCCTTTATCGAGTCATGATTACCCTGATCCTGAGGGTAAATTACAGCCAGTGGTGATTGATTTTGAACAGTTACAAGATTACCAAGGATACTTTACCGTTGATCATGTATTTTGTTGCTTAGGCACTACCATCAAAAAAGCGCAGAGTCGAGCTGCCTTTCGGCGTGTCGATTTTGAATTTATCCATGTGTGCGCACAATTAACCCGAGCGCAACGAGCCCAAGGATTTGTATGGATTTCTAGTGTTGGAGCAAACAAAAACAGCAAAAACTTCTATTTGAAAGTCAAAGGTGAGCTGGAATCATCGATTATTTCTATGCCGCAATTACAACATGCAGCTGCGGTTAGACCCTCATTATTAGTCGGTCAACGCAACGAGTATCGCCGTGCTGAGCAGTGGTCAATCAAGATTTGCCAGCTCTTATCATTTTGTTTTGTAGGGCCCCTAGCCAAATACAAACCGGTGCATGCAAGTGCCGTTGCAGCACAAATGATTAAGCTACAACCTCTGTAGTTAATCAATTACCTTGATGTTTGTTTATCTATTTTTGGAGTAATACATTGGACAATGTATGGATTGCTGAAGCGTTTGGCTTTGGTGCGATTATATTTAATCTTGTGGGCTATCGCAGTAATAACATGCGTCGCTATTTGTACTTATCCGGCGGAGCGATGCTGTGTTTGAGTGCGCACTATTTTTTACTTGGCGCTATGGCTGCAGGTATTGGTTGCGGCTTAGCGGCAATTCGTAACGCGGTGACCTTGGCCGTTCGAGGCACATGGGTACTGGTGTTATTTATTAGCTTAAACATTGGCTTTTTTATTTATGAATGGGTCATATTAGAGCATGGGTACATCATTTTACTTGCTTATACCTCAGCGTTTATTTTTACGGCTGGCTCTATCATGTTTACGGATATTACCGTGATGCGACGTTGGTTTATCTTTGCAGAAAGCATCGGGTTGGTTTATGCGCTTGCTGTCGGAAGTATATTCGGGTCAGTATTCAATACGGTTAATCTATGTAGTATTGCCTTTAAAATGTGGCAGCAACGAAAAATCCAACATCCATAAAAAACAACACTAAAAAAAAACCACCGAATCGTTACCGACGCGGTGGTGTTTACTTCGTGCTAGTGTCGTTATTTTTTATCTTTAACGAGCACTGAAATTTTATTAATACCCGCAATTTTAGCCTGATTCATTACTTCAACTACAATGCCATGCTCAGTATCTTCATGAGCTTGGATAGCAGCTGAATCAGTATTATTTTCAGCTAAGTAAGTTTGGATATTGGCAACAACACGACGAATGTCGACTTCACGACCATTCATTTTAATTACGCCAACGTCATCAATTTGAATAGACAAAGATTTACTTGGTTGTTGTGATTCAGTGTTATCTTTAGGACGACTTGCCTCAAGTCCTTTTTCCTTAACAAATGACGTTGTCACGATAAAGAATATCAACATGATGAAAACGATGTCTAACATCGGGGTCATATCAATCTGTGCGTCGTCATCACTTGAGGTATGTTTTTTTCTTTTCATGGCCTATTTTTCTTATTCCTTAAAACATGTCAGCACATAGTATAAAGAAAATATCAAAAATGGGTAGGGGTTTGTAAACACATTTTACATTTTTTTGCATTATAGGGAAAAATTAGCGGGAAAAATTAGCGTAAAGATTGACCTAACCAACCAAAATATGTAAGAAATTGTCGATTAATTTCATTTCGGGATGGTCCCATTGGATAGGCTCCAGCTTTCGCGAGTGCCGATTGTTTGGTGCCGGACACTAAAAACTGGTTGGTGATGACACTATCTTGAATTAACGATTCAAAGGCTCGTGCACACAGCTCTTCTGGCTTGGTAAAATAGACAGCGCCATAAGTTTCATCGAGTTTTTTTGCTTGATAAAAAAAGTCACTGGGTTGCGATTTGTCCTCACTCAGTAAAATTTGGGTAAAGCATTGTGCGAGTTGTACATTAAGCGGGTGCTCTATTAACGATTGATGATGCAAATACCCGACTGATGCAAACATTGAAGTGGGCACATCTCGATACATTTTTTGACCAATATAATGATCAAAGGCATGAAACCATTCGTGAGCTAAACTCCCCGCTCCGGCATTTTTAGCGAGACTAATTTCATGTTTAGCAGGTGTATAATGAGCGCAAACGCCTGGTCGTCCGCCCTTACCAAACGCGATGCCTAAGCGACCTTTAAGCGATATAACTTGCTCAGGCACGTGTAAAATATCACATAAATCATACAGCGCATCAAAAAATAAGTTAGCCGCGATTTGCTGTTCTTGTGCGCTGACCCAGCGTCCGATTTCAATCGTGCGAAAGCCAAATAATTTTAAGATATCTTTGAAACTCACATCGGCGCCATCACGATGCGATTGCCCATTTCGGAAAAAGCCCTGATGTAAACGCGAATCTGCCTCCATTTTATTCGGCTCTGACCCCATTATAATATGTCGAGTTCAGCTAAGATTTGCTCACACCATTTAGCAATGCGCGAGTCACTTTCATCAAACTGGTTTTCATCATCTAACGATAACCCAACAAAACAGGATTTATCTTCGGTTAATGCCTTGGAGGCAATAAAATCATAGCCTTCATTTGGCCAGTAACCCACAATATCTGCACCATTGGGAACAATCACATCATGTAACATGCCGACGGCATCTTGAAACCATTCGGCATAGCCCATTTGATCACCTAAGCCAAATATTGCGGCAGTTTTGCCGGTAAAATCAACGCCATGGATATCATCCCAGTGCGCTTCCCAGTCTTCTTGTAATTCACCAAAATCCCAAGTAGAAATGCCGAGTAATACAATATCAAATTGCGCGATATCATCTAGTGATGTGTCTTTGATGTTTAATAATGGGATGTCAAGCTGTGGGCAAAGTGCTTCAAGCTGTGCTTTTATTTTTTCCGCTGCCATTTCGGTATAGCAAGTGGTGGAACCATAAAATAGTCCAATATTGTACTGAGCCAACGTCGATTACCTTTCAATTGAGAGTGATGCTATATATATGTTCGCTATAGTAGCAAAAAAGTAAATAAAAAGCAGTCGTGTGCGTAGTCTGTTAATCGGCTTTAAATGTGATTTTATCGCCTTGATGTGTAATTAATGGATGAATGAATGCATGTGTACCAACTTGATACTGGTTGTGCTTATAAGTGTCATCCTTGTTTAATGAAAGAGGGGTATAATCTTGCTCAGCCACAAGATACAATGTGATATCCGGTTGGCAGGATGTACTTGTTACCAGCCAAATAGTCAATTCATTGGCACTAACATGACGCAACATCGGGCCTGCAATTAACAACGGTAACGGCTTAGATTTAACAAGGGTATCATCATGCTGAGTTTGAGAGTTAATCTTGACGTTCCTTAACCGTTATAATTACTCCTATTTACCATATACAATTATGCGAAGACCACAATATATGAAAAAGACTAAAAAGGTATTAATTTTGTTGCTAAGTGTGTCGATCAGTTCACTCTTTGGTTGTGCAACAGGGCCGGAAATTTCACCACCAATAGACGCTAATGCTCCGTCAGCTAACGCGACATTAACGTTAACAGGGCAATGGTTGATAGATGACAATGGTGAGTTAATTATTGATCCCCAACCGTCTGGTTTAACAATGTGGCAAGATCAGTTGGTGATGATTGCGGATGCGAGTGCGAATGATTCACAGGTTAAACGCCTACACTTTATTAATCCGGTGAATGCGCAGCGCAAGACATTGTCCCCCATATACCAAATCAGCCCAGACTTAACCCAATCGTGTTTTAATCAATATCTATTAAGCAAACCTGACCTAGAAGCATTAGTGAAAGATCCCACTAATCCAAATGGTTTTATCACTGTGACCGAAGATGCCTCGACCTTAGGCAAGCTCACAGAGGCTTGCCAAGTTGCCTTTCGTGATACGTTTTCAACTGATTATCCAACTGTGTTAGTGCGATTGCATTGGGATGGCACGCAGTTATCGGTCACCGGTGTGCGTGCAGTGCAGTTTCCCCGACACGCGCAAATAGGTAATTCGCCTAACGATGGTGTTGAAGGCTTAAGTATTGATGGCAACAAATTATTTATCGCGTTGGAAAAAGATGCTAACTACCGTGCGCGGATCTTTAGTACGGTGCTAGATGAGGGATTTTGGCGTGAGCATAGTTTTGTAAAAGTGAAGGATGAGGCATTTAGTATTCCAGAGCTAAATCAACCTGGTACGCGCCCAGTGCCACATCCTATTAATGGTACGGATATTTTTGAACATAATGGAAGTAAGTGGTTACTCGCTGCTGCGCGCAACGATAATAAGCTTTGGTTGATTGATATTGCGAAACAACAACCAACTAAAATCGTCAATCTAAGATTTATGGCACCAACGCAGCTAGGTAATCAACCTACAGCGATGGATTGTCCTGCGAATACGTTAATGGATAATGCATCCTTGGAAGGCGTCGCTGTCGCAAATGGTAAAGTGTATTTAGTTAATGACCCATGGAAGCGTAACTATTGGAAAAACATACAGTGTGAATCCACGCGCTCCGCTTATGCAGAGCACATGAATGGCTTGTTATTCACCACGACCGTCGCTGAGTTATTCCGGTACTCGTTTGATATGAGCGCCGAGTAGACTTAATTTATCTTCGATGGCTTCATAACCCCGGTCAAGGTGATAGATGCGGTTAACATGTGTCTCACCTTCGGCCAGCAATCCTGCAATAACAAGCGATGCAGAAGCGCGTAAATCCGTTGCCATAACTGGAGCGCCTTTAAAGCCCTCGATACCTTGGCATACGGCACTATTACCTTGTAGTGTAATTTTAGCACCCATGCGCTGTAGTTCAGGTACGTGCATAAAGCGGTTCTCAAATATTGTTTCGGTAACCATACCAGTCCCTTCAGCAACACAGTTCATCGCGACAAATTGTGCTTGCATATCGGTTGGGAAAGCAGGGTGAGGGGCGGTTTTGACATCAACAGCTTTGGGGCGTTTGCCATGCATATTGAGTTCAATGGTATCTGCCGTTGTGGTAATTTCAGCACCCGCTTGACGTAACTTACTTAATACCGCATCAAGTGTTTCTGGTGCAGCGTTAAGGCATTTAATATGGCCTCTTGTTGCAGCAGCAGCAACTAAAAATGTACCGGTTTCTATGCGATCAGGGAGTACCGAGTATGTACACCCATGTAAACTTTCAACACCTTCAATGGTAATGTGATCGGTACCCGCACCACTGACTTTCCCGCCCATTGCATTGATACAATTTGCTAAATCAACAATTTCAGGTTCTCGTGCTGCGTTTTCTAATACAGTCGTCCCTTGTGCGAGTGCGGCTGCCATCATTAGATTTTCAGTTGCGCCAACACTCACAATATCCATAAAGATATGTGCGCCTTGTAGCTTACCGTTAACATGAGCTTTGATATAACCATCTTCAACTTCGATGATTGCGCCCATCGCTTCTAAACCTGTCAAATGCAGATTGACTGGACGAGCGCCAATAGCGCAACCGCCGGGTAAAGAAACATCAGCATGCCCATGGCGGGCTAACAACGGACCTAGCACTAAGATAGAGGCACGCATAGTGCGGACTAACTCGTAAGAGGCCACGGTGCTAGTCAGCTTGCTAGTATCAAGGGTTAAGGAGTTTTTGTTATTGAAGGTAACTTTGGTACCCATGCCTTGTAACAATTTCACACTGGTGGTGATATCACGTAATGCCGGTACATTGTTAAAGGTGATTTCAGAATCTGCTAATAACGAAGCCATTAATAATGGTAACGCTGCGTTTTTAGCTCCAGAAATAATCACGTCTCCGTGTAGTGCTGGACTCTTGGTGATGACTAATTTATCCACGAGAAACAGCCCTTATTGAGGAAGATTAAATAATTTTTCTTTGCGCCATTGTTCAACCGTAAAGGTTTTAATCGATACCGCATGCATCGAACCATCAGCAATTTTGTCTGATAGAGGTGCATAAATAGTTTGTTGGCGTTTTACGCGCGTCATATCAGCAAAATCATCACTGACAGCAATAATATTGAAATGTGAGCCATCGCTTTTTACATGCACTTCATGCAATTGCAATTGAGCGAGTAAAAACGCTTCTAATTCTTGTGTTGTCATAGCGATAACCATTAGTTAATCCCGTTAACGCAAATATTCACATTAAGGCTGGGAAGTTACAAAAAAGGATTCGGCACTGCTTAAGCGTGCGAGTTGTAGTAATTTATCAGGAATATGATCCCATGCAAGTGTCTTCTTAGCAGTACGCGCATCTCGACACAGATTCAATAGCCACGCTAAGCCCGCACTGTCTATGTTAGTCAGGCCTTGTAAATCAATTTTAAGGGTGTTTAATAAAGCGAGTTCGCGTTTGTGCGAAACAAACAAATCACGTTGAATTGTTTGATTATTCAGCACACCCGATAATAACAAGCCATCAGCAGTAAACGTGATAGATAAGCGCATTAATATTTATCCTTTTGCTGCAGGGAAAGGTGCAATGCTTCCTGACTTTTGCAATACAATCGGATCTTTTATTTTTTGTTGCATTAATTCAATCACTTTTTCAATGCCATCTTGGCGTAGGATTGACTCAAATTCACTGCGTTTACTCGACAATAAGCTAATCCCTTCTGCGACCATGTCATATGCAGCCCATTCGTTAGTCTTGCGGTCTTTACGCACTTTGAATGCGACTTTGATATCGGGTTTGCCGATATCTTGAATAAGCGCGCGAACAGTGACTATCTTTTTATCATCATATTCGCCTGCAGGTTCAAACGCGACCGTTTGATCATCATAATAGCCCATCGCATTTGCGTAAGTGGTCACGAGATACTCACGAAATACATTGACGAACTCACCGAGTTGTTGTTTGGGCACATTGCGAGCTTGATTACCTAGCACCATAAATGCTGAATATTTATAATCTACATGCGGTAATAAATTTTCACGCATAATGGTACGCAGATGCTCTGGATTTTGTGCGATTAACGCTTGCTCGTTTTTCATGCGAGCAAATGTCGTACTGGCTGCGTTTTGAATCATCGAGTGTGGATTTTCAGATTCAGTTTCAGCTTGTGCATAGTTTAAACTCTGAGTGAGCAATGTTATCAATATCAATGCGGCGGTCAAAAATGCTTTCACTTGGGATCCTTTAAAAAATTATTCACTATTACGGCTAAACAAAAACTGTCCGATTAAATCTTCTAACACCAAGGCTGATTTGGTGTCTTGTATATAGTCACCGTCGGCTAATACGACAAAATCATCGAACGCGAAACCGGGCTGAAAACCAATATACTGCTCGCCTAACAATCCTGATGTAAGAATTGATGCGGAACTGGTGTCAGGGAAATTATTATATTTGTCTGACAAACTAATCATCACTACGGGGTTAAAGTCTTCTGGATCTAAATCGATTGATTCGACCCGTCCGATTGTAACGCCACCAACTTTGACGGCGGAACGTGTTTGTAAACCGCCAATGTTATCAAATTTAGCGTACAAGGTGTACGTAGACTCATTATTCGAGAAGCCTTGATTCACAACTTTTAATGCTAACAGTAAACCTGCAGCAATGGTTAAAATGACAAATAAACCAACCATAAGTTCAGTTTTTCGTGTGGTCATGGTGACTCCTAATTAATTCCAAACATAAGTGCCGTAAGCACAAAATCTAATCCTAATACTGTCAATGAAGACAATACGACGGTTTGAGTTGTTGCTAGCGATATACCTTCTGAGGTAGGTATCGCATCATAGCCTTTAAATATGGCAATCCAAGTCACCACAATAGCAAACACAATACTTTTAATAACGCCGTTTACGACGTCTTTATCCCATTCAACGGTCGCTTGCATAATTGACCAGTATGAACCAGAGTCAACACCTAACCATTCAACACCGACGAGATGCCCACCTAAAATACCGATCGCTGAAAAGATTAACGCTAGCATTGGCATTGCGATTACCCCTGCCCACATGCGCGGGGCAACGATGCGTCTTAATGGGTCAACTGCCATCATTTCAAGAGAACTTAATTGTTCAGTTGCTTTCATTAAGCCAATCTCTGCGGTTAATGCTGAACCTGCACGACCGGCAAAGAGCAACCCTGTGACTACAGGTCCTAATTCACGTAACAGTGATAATGATACCATCGGTCCTAGTGACCCTTCAGCACCGTAATCAACTAAAATAGTATAGCCTTGCAATGCCATTACCATACCGATGAAGAGACCTGACACCATGATGATTAATAACGATTGCACGCCAACGATATATATTTGTTTAATGGTTAATCTAACATTTTTCCATTGTGGAAATGCAATGAGAGCGCCTGTTAACATCAAAAATGCCCGACCAATGCCAACTACTTTGGTCAATGTATTGGTACCAATATCAATGATCCAATTCATTTATCTTCTCCTAATAATTGCGCTTGCAGCGTCGGAGCTGGATAATGAAATGGCACTGGACCATCGGCTTGCCCTTGCAAAAACTGCTGTACCAACGGTGAGTCAGATTGTTTAATTTGTTGTGCTGTACCATGACCAATCACTTTTTGATTCGCTAAAATATACACATAATCGGCAATATCAAGCACTTCATTCACATCATGAGTCACTACTATGCTAGTCACTGATAATGCTTCACTGAGTGAACGGATTAATTTGACCAACACACCCATTGAAATAGGATCTTGTCCCGCAAAAGGCTCATCGTACATTATCAATTCAGGATCTAATGCAATTGCTCTGGCTAAGGCAGCCCTTCGCGCCATTCCTCCGGAAAGTTCGCTGGGTAAAAGTTGTGCAGCTCCGCGCAGACCAACGGCTTCTAGTTTTAATAACACCAAGGTTTTAATGACAGATTCAGACAACTGGGTATGCTCACGCAAAGCAAACGCCACATTATCGAACACACTCATATCCGTAAATAATGCACCTGATTGAAAAAGCATACTCATTGATTTACGCGTTTGGTAGAGGGTTGAGCGACTCATTGCAGGTATCGACTTTCCGGCAAACGTAATATCACCTTTATCAGGTTTTAGTTGCCCACCAATTAAGCGTAACATGGTCGTTTTACCGATCCCACTTGGACCCATAATGGCCGTGATTTTTCCTTTGGGAATGCTGATACTGATATCATCATAAATCAGGCGTTCAGACCGAGAGAAGGTGATATTTTGAATTTCGACTAAATGATCATTCATATGCGAGTAGTAATGCCTTTCCTTTGCGTTTGAAACATGTACGAAGATTATCAATATTGGGTTTGATTATGACGTTTCAATAGTGATAATGCAAAATCAAAAAGTAACAAGGTATGTACAACAAATTAGAATAAATAACTGATATAAGTAAAACAGATACTAAATACAGTGGTCTTTTATCTGTAATACCGCCATAATTACCCCATTATAAGCTAGATGATTGAGTAATCACACAATCTTTGTCGCTATGCTTAGTATTGTTAGATAAAATAATTACGATAGAACGTCGATTCACATACATTTTAAGGGATAAATACCACAGTGGTACTTCAAGTTGTCATTTTTTTGATCGGGCTAGCAGTATTAAGCTGGAGTGCAGACCGTTTTGTTTACGGAGCTTCTGCCTTAGCAAAAAATATTGGTGTGTCGCCGATGATGATAGGTCTAACCATTGTCGCGATGGGGTCATCTGCGCCAGAAATCGTTGTGTCAGTGACCGCTTCTCTATCCGGTTCCCCTGATACTGCAGTGGGTAATGCTATAGGCTCTAATATTACCAATATAGCCTTAGTGCTGGGTATCACTGCGTTAATTAAGCCGCTGCAAGTTTCTTCTGGCACATTAAAACGTGAATTTCCGTTATTATTTGCAATGTGTTTACTGGCTGTCTATGTGTTACATGACCAAATGCTCACCTTTAATGAAGGTGCATTTTTAATAGGGATGTTTTTTGTTGTCTTAGCAGGGATGGGGTGGTTGTCGGTATACGCAGAAAAAGGCGATAAATTGGCCGATGATAATGAATCTGAAATTCCGACTGGGGTGTCTACTTCCGTCGCTGTGCTTTGGGTGTTGGTCGGCTTAGTGATGCTACCCTTATCGGCTCACTTCTTGGTCGAGTCTGCTGTGTTTATTGCTAAGTACTTTGGCATCAGCGATTTGGTTATTGGATTGACCATTATTGCCTTAGGTACAAGCCTTCCGGAACTCGCAGCTTGTATTGCGGGGGTATTAAAAGGCGAAGATGATCTTGCAATGGGCAATATCATCGGGTCCAATATATTCAATATTTTAGCTGTATTAGGGATGCCAGGCTTAATTGCTCCGGGTTTAATCGACCCAGCAGCGGCAACACGGGATATGTATGTCATGCTCGGGTTGACTGTGATGTTACTGGTATTTAGTTTTAATTTTGTTGGAACTCGACGCATCAATCGCGTTGAAGCGAGCATATTACTTGGCTCTTTTATCGGTTATCAATTTTTATTGTTTGCGTGATAATGTGAGCTAGGTGAAAACCTACTATTTAGTTGGAGATGAGTATGTCATCATCACAATTTGTCGAATCGGCTAAGCGTGTTATTGATACTGAGTTACAAGGCATTGCGACCTTACATGAGTGTTTAGGCGATGCATTCGTTGAGGCTTGCGAAACACTATTAGCATGTGAAGGCAAAGTGGTTGTTTCAGGCATGGGGAAATCGGGTCATATAGGCTGTAAAATTGCGGCAACATTAGCCTCGACAGGCACCCCAGCATTTTTTATGCATCCTGGTGAAGCCAATCACGGCGATCTTGGAATGCTAAGTCCACAAGACATCGTTATCGGCATTTCAAATTCCGGAGAAACCAACGAGTTGATAGGGCTTTTACCGGTATTAAAGCGCTTAGGAATAAAGCTTATTGCGATCACACAACATGCCGATTCTACTTTAGGTAAATACGCAGACATAGTGTTGCAAATACATGTCCCAGCGGAAGCGTGTTCTTTAGGGCTTGCACCGACAACATCAACCAGTGTCACATTAGTGTTAGGCGATGCTTTAGCCATTGCATTGTTAGATGCAAAAGGCTTTACCTCTGAAGATTTTGCTTTATCTCACCCTGGTGGCTCCCTCGGACGTAAATTATTGCTAACCTGTGCTGATATTATGCGTGCAGGGCAAGATGTGCCTTGTGTTTCCAGTGACACCCCAGTCACACAAGCATTATATGAAATTAGTAGTAAAGGGCTAGGAATGACTGGCGTCGTTGGCCCTGATATGCAGCTTTTAGGGATCTTTACCGATGGAGATTTACGCAGGGTTTTAGACCAAAAGTTGGATATCCATGTATTGACTGCTGCACAAGTGATGACCGCTAATTGCTTAACCGCTAATGCAGATATGTTAGCTGTGGATGCTTTGAATTTAATGCAACAAAAACACATCAATGCACTGCTGGTGGTTGATACGCATAATCAAGTAGTAGGTGCCTTTAATATGCACATGTTACTGCAAGCCGGAGTGGTATGATGACAATGATCTCAACCTTGTATACCAGTGATTTTTCAGCGTCGCTATATGCTCAACTCAAACAAATCAAACTATTGGTGTGTGATGTAGATGGCGTCTTTAGCGATGGGCGGATCTATCTGGGTAATCAAGGTGAAGAGTTAAAAGCGTTTCATACTCGTGACGGATATGGCATTAAGTCATTAGCACAATGTGGGATTGCTGTCGCAATAATTACAGGGCGCAAGTCACAGTTGGTGCATGATCGTATGACAGCATTGAATGTCGATTATATTATTCAAGGTGAAGAAGATAAGTTGAGTGCGTTAACACAACTGATGCAAACCTTAAAGTTAGCCCCAGAACAAGTAGCGAGTATGGGGGATGACATGCCAGATGTAGGAATGTATCAATGCTCTGCAATCAAAATCGCAGTACAAGATGCACATCCTTTTGTCCGCAAACAAGCCAATTGGGTCACGGAAATTAACGGTGGATTCGGCGCAGTGAGAGAAGTGACGGATACATTTTTACAAGTGCACAATAAACTATCCGGTGTTCACGGTGCGAGTGTCTAATGAATCGCGTCGGTTATAGTATTTTATTGTTGTTCACTTGTATTGCGGGGTTATATTTTTACCCATTCGACGATGCGTCGCAGCAGGGCAGTTCTGTGGAGCGCAACCAGATCTTTGAAACGCCAACATATCGCGCTGAAAATCTGACCTCGCAACGCTATGCTACGGACGGAACACTCAGCCATAAAGTGTTCGCAAAAGTCATGGAGCAATATGATAATTTAGGTTTTATGGTGTTTGAGTTCCCCCGCTATACAATATACTTAAACGCAGTATCTCCGTATATTGTGACCGCTGATGTCGGCACGCTATTTTCAAATAATGTGATTCGACTTGAAAAAAACATCCTGATTACTAGTTTAAATAAAACTGATTTTATTCAACAAATCAGTACGGAATTTATTGAGATTGACTTGACCACCAATACGATGTTTTCAGATAAAGAAGTGTTAATGACTGGGGCTGAATTTTCGATATTAAGTCATGGTTTTAATGCAAATATGCAAACCAAAACGTTTAATTTGACCGGTCATGTCAAAACTGAATTTGCTGCTAAAACCGCAGCCCCACTGTAGAGAAAAATAATGAACTATCGTTTTTTAGTGATTGCCTTAAGTTGTCTAACATTCGCCGCGACGGCTCAAAATTCAGATGTGAATGCTCCGATATCCATTAGTGCTAAGTCCACCTTCGTGGATGGTGTATCAAAAATGTCAGTGTATAAAGAAGATGTGGTGATCACGCAAGCGGGATTAAAGATTAATGCTCAGAGTTTAAGTATCGATGCCAGTGCAGGTGAAGGCCAGGAAGTATTCATTGCGACAGGCAAACCTGCTACATTTACGCAGTTACTTGATGATGGTACAAGTGTGACTGCCGCGGCAAATGAAATTAGTTATAACGTGGTATCACGCACAGTAACGTTTAATGGTGAAGCGCAGTTAGCACAAGAAACCTCCGTAGTGAAAAGTGAGCGAATTGAATTCGATTTAATCAATAAACAGTTGATTGCAACAGCAGATAAAAGTAAAGGCGGACGGGTAACGACTGTCTTTCAGCCGGAAATTCTCAAGCAACAAATTCAAGAACAAGAGAGCGAAAAAAATTAATGGCGATTTTAAAAGCGACGAATTTGGCAAAATCGTATAATTCCCGACAAGTGGTACGAGATGTCAGTATTGAAGTGGAATCAGGACAAATTGTCGGTTTATTAGGCCCAAATGGAGCCGGAAAAACCACGACGTTTTACATGATAGTCGGGTTAGTACCTTTGGATCACGGTGAAATTATGCTGGATCAAACACAACTCACATTTCAACCAATGCATGAGCGCGCACGCCAAGGTATTGGTTACTTGCCTCAAGAAGCGTCGATCTTTCGTAAATTAACGGTCTACGAAAATATCATGGCAATCCTACAAACTCGTAAAGAACTCTCGAGTCAACAACGTGAAAGTGATGCCGATGCATTGCTCGATGAATTTAATATTAATCACATACGTAATAGTGCCGGTATGGCATTATCAGGAGGAGAACGACGCCGCGTTGAAATCGCGCGAGCTTTAGCGGCTAATCCTAAGTTTATCTTACTCGATGAACCTTTTGCTGGGGTTGATCCTATCTCTGTGGGTGATATCAAACATATCATCCAACATCTTAAACAACGTGGCATCGGAGTGCTAATTACTGACCACAATGTAAGAGATACACTTGATGTGTGCGAGAAGGCTTACATTGTCAGTCATGGCGAACTTATCGCCTCTGGCACGTCTGCACAAGTCCTTGAAAATAAGAAGGTTAAGGAAGTGTACCTTGGTGAAGAATTTAAGCTATAATCACAACAGGTTAGTGTTGGAAGTTACTGGTAAGTAAGATGTTAAAAGGAATTCGATGAAACACTCGTTACAGCTAAAATTTAGTCAGCAGTTAACCATGACGCCGCAACTTCAGCAGGCGATTAAGCTATTACAGCTATCCACACTTGATTTACAACAAGAAATCCAAGAAGCGATTGAATCTAATCCATTGTTAGAAATCGAAGAGCCACACTCTGATCACAACGACAAAGAACGCTTCGGCGATACTAACGACTCGGTTGATTCTGATAAAGTTTCCAGTCATGATGCGCTTGAGGGCAATGCGGTACCAGAAGAACTGCCTCTAGATAGTACATGGGATGATTATTACAGCGCATCTTCAGCTCCAGCTCCAATGACTGGCTCTGGAGGTGTGATGGATGATGATAATGTCTATCAGGGTGAAACAACCGATGATATTCAATCTCATCTTTTGTGGCAAATGGGACTTACTCCATTTAGCGATAACGATCGTGCTATTGCAATTGCGATTATAGACTCTATTGATGAATCTGGTTATTTGACCGTTTCCAGCGATGAAATTTTAGAATCAATGCAAGATGATGATATCGAACTCGATGAAGTAGAATGTGTACTAAAACGCATCCAGATGTTTGATCCAGTTGGTTCGGGTTCACGCAATCCGCAAGAATGTTTATTAGTACAGTTACGTCAATTTGATGAAGCAACGCCATTTTTAAAAGAGGCTAAGCTCATCATTACCGAACATACTGATTTGTTATCGAGCAAAGACTACCGGACTCTCATGCGTAAAACTCGGCTCAAAGAAGACCAGTTACGTGAGGTCATGCTGTTATTACAATCCTTGAACCCTCGTCCTGGTAGTGCTTTAATTACCAAAGAACCAGAATACGTTATTCCTGATGTCTCAGTAGCCAAGAAAAATGGACGCTGGACGGTTGAGTTAAACCCTGATAGTTTACCTAAATTGAATATAAACCAACAATATGCAGCATTAAGTAAAAATTCACGGAACTCTTCGGACTCTGCGTTTGTCAAATCTCATATGCAAGAGGCAAAATGGTTTATTAAAAGTTTAGAATCACGCAATGATACATTGTTAAAAGTTGCCAACTGCATAGTACAACAGCAGATGGGCTTTTTTGAACACGGGCCAGAGATGATGAAGCCTATGGTGTTAAACGATGTGGCTGAAATGGTAGATATGCATGAATCGACTATTTCACGTGTGACAACACAAAAATATATGCATACACCACGTGGTATATACGAACTGAAATATTTCTTTTCGAGCCATGTTGCGACAGACTCAGGTGGTGAGTGCTCATCAACAGCAATACGCGCGTTGATCAAAAAACTAGTCGCTGCTGAAAATACAGTTAAGCCACTAAGTGATAGCAAGATTGCAGATGTACTGGCGGATCAAGGTATTAAAGTTGCCCGCCGGACAATTGCGAAATACCGGGAATCCTTATCGATTCCACCATCCAACCAGCGTAAAAGCTTGGTTTAGTTATAGAAAAAGAAGGAAGTCATTATGCAGATAAACCTTACTGGTCATCATGTTGAAATCACTGATTCACTACGTAACTATGTCGATACTAAATTTGAAAAATTAGAACGACACTTTGACCATATCAATAACGTTCATGTCATCTTAAATGTCGAAAAAATCAATCAAAAAGCGGAAGCCACATTACATTTAAATGGCAGAGAAGTGTTTGCGACGTCTGAACATTCAGACATGTATGCTGCTATTGATGGGCTGATTGATAAACTTGATCGACAGGTTATTAAGCATAAAGAAAAGTTGTTACGACACTAAGCAATGCAATTATCATCCATCCTAAAAGAGAGCCGCATATTGTGTGCGGTTCCTTGTCAAAGTAAAAAGAAGATCTTTGAGACCATTAGCGAATTAGCTGAAGATGTCGAAAATGAAATTTATCAAGCTAATATCTTAGAAAGCTTAGTTCACCGTGAAAAAATGGGTTCTACCGGCATAGGTAATGGTATCGCTATTCCACATGGGCGCATTGCAGGTCTGAAAGACGTAGTGGCAATAGTTGTGACCACTGAGTCTGCTATTGATTTTGAAGCCATTGATCATAAACCGGTTGATGTATTTTTTGCATTGTTAGTCCCGCAAGAGCAGATTGAAGGCCATTTACAGACACTTGCTGCGGTTGCTGCCAAATTGAATGATCCAGATATTGTTGCAGGTATTCGACGAGCTAAAACCCCCCAAGACATCCTTTTACTGCTTAAGTAATTTATTCGTCATTACATTAATTTTTTGATTTACAAACCGGCATCTAGCCACTAGTCTAGTAAAAAAACCTTTGGTTGAATTAGATGAAACTTATTATAATTTCAGGTCGTTCTGGTTCTGGAAAATCGATTGCATTACGCGCATTAGAAGACTTGGGGTATTATTGTGTAGACAATATCCCTGTAAACTTATTGCCAGCGTTGACCCATTCCATTTTAGACGAATACGAAGACGTAGCGGTGAGTGTTGACGTGCGTAACTTACCCAAAGAGTCTAATGAGTTACCTGAAATACTGAATTTTCTACCTGAAGATTGGAACGTGTCTATTGTGTACTTAGATTCGAGTACTAATGTCTTATTAAAACGCTACAGTGAAACACGTCGATTACATCCATTAAGCAAAGGCAACCAATCATTAGAAGCCGCCATTAGACTGGAGAAACAGCTTTTAGAACCGATGCAAGAGCGGGCTGATTTATGTATAGATACAGATCAATTAACCGTACATCAATTAGCGGAAATTATTCGCGAACGTATCTTGGGTAAAAAGAGTTCTCGCTTAGTGCTGGTCTTTGAATCCTTTGGTTTTAAATATGGCATTCCCAAAGATGCGGATTATGTGTTTGATGCCCGATTTTTGCCTAACCCCCATTGGGAGCCGGATTTAAAAAATTTTACTGGTGTTGATTCGCCCATTGAAGTGTTTTTAGGTAGTCAGCCGGTAGTCACCAAATTTATTTGGCAAATTCAAAATTTAATCACAACTTGGCTGCCTCATTTAGAACGGAACAATCGAAGTTATGTGACGGTGGCTATAGGCTGCACAGGTGGTAAACATCGTTCAGTCTATGTTGCGGAGCAATTAAAGAAAAACATGTTAGAATCTCACCCAGATGTACAGATTCGTCACCGTGAATTAGGGCGCTACTTGGAGAAACCAGAATTATGAGTCAGGTAGCTGAGCAAACAGTCACAATCCTCAATAAAATGGGATTACATGCCCGTCCTGCTAGTCAACTAGCCCAGTTGGCTGCGCAGTTTTCGGCGGAAATAACGGTACATCAAGGGGATAAACAAGCCGATGCGGTCAGCGTGTTAGGGTTGATGATGTTGGAGTCACGCCAAGGTAAAACGGTTCGCGTAGTTGCTCGAGGTGATGACGCGCAAGCTGCTCTAAATGCAGTGGTTGATTTAATCAGTCAAAGATTTAACGAAGGCGTGTAGCTTTATCAATCATTTCATGACATTACCTAGCTTTCACGTTATCCTACGCCCCTTATCAATTCGCCTCGCAGGTATGGATTATGGCTGATACCATTGCTGCAAAATTTGCTGAAAGTCAATTGACTGAAATTACCGATGCCTTGTCATCTGGTAAATTCGTTTCTGTGCGTAAAATTTTGCATGAAGCCCCAGCTTGTGATGTTGCGTTGATCCTTGAATCTACTCCTCCCAAAACGCGGGATATACTGTGGCAATTACTAGATTCTGATTATCATGGTGATGTTCTAGAAGAACTCTCTGAAGAAGTGCGTAACGGTATTATCAGTAAAATGTTGCCTGATACTGTGGTCGAAGCACTTGAGGACATGGACACCGATGACTTAGTCGAAACACTAAGTAGTTTACCGGATGAAGTGCTGCAAGATATTTTGGTGTCGATGGACGTGCAAGATCGTTATCGAGCTGAAAAAGCCTTGAGCTACGGTGAAGAAACCGCTGGTTTCATCATGAACACCGATACGGTCACCTTACGTCCGGATGTGGCGGTGGATGTTATCTTACGTTATTTACGTCTCAAGGGTGATTTACCTGAAAACACAGATACATTTTATGTCGTTAATCGCAGTGATTATCTAATCGGTTCGGTACCGGTGACACGTCTATTGACGTCTCATCCTAATGTGACAGTCGCGGAAGTCATGGATGAAGAGCCAGATGCGATAACCGTTGATATGCCTGATGATCAAGTGGCCAGCCTGTTTGAGCGCTATAATTGGTTATCCGCGCCAGTAGTGGATGAAGACTACCACCTAGTGGGTCGGATCACCATTGATGACGTGGTCGATATTATTCGTGAAGACGCAGAACACTCAATGATGAGTATGGCGGGTCTTGATGATGAAGAAGATACCTTTGCTCCGGTTCTACAATCTACCCGACGCCGTTCGATTTGGTTAGGTGTGAATTTAGTTACCGCTTTATTGGCTGCAATGGTTTCAGATATGTTTGAGCAAACCTTATCGCAATTAGCGGTTTTAGCTATCCTCAATACTATTGTACCGAGTATGGGAGGGGTTGCCGGCAATCAAACCTTAACCTTAGTGATCCGTGCAATGGCGTTGGGTCATGTGAATGATTCTAACTCCAAGATATTAATTTACAAAGAACTTGCGATTGGATTTCTCAATGGGATCATCTGGGCGGTGTTGATTGCCAGCGTCGTCGCATTATGGAAACAAGATTTGGATTTAGGCATCATTATTGCCTTTGCGATGCTCATGAATATGATAGCAGCAGGCCTTGCCGGTGCAACATTACCTTTAATCATGAAGAAAATGAAAATAGACCCCGCACTAGCCGGTAGCGTTATTTTAACCACCATTACCGACGTAGTTGGGATCTTTGCGTTTCTAGGTACAGCGACCTTGTTTTTAACTCTTTAAACGCGCTGCAAAGGTTTTCTTAAACTTAACTAGTTTGGGGCCTACCACAAGATTGCAATAGGTATTGCTCGGGTTATTGGCAAAGTAATCTTGATGGTAATCTTCGGCTTGCGTGTAATTATCAAGTGCTTCAATTTCTGTGACGACCGGTTCATCATAAACATTATCTTCTGTTAATTGTGCGACAAATGCGTGTGCAGCAGCTTGTTGTTGTGCATTGTGATAATAGATCCCGCCACGATACTGAGTGCCTTTGTCATTACCCTGACGATTGATCTGGGTAGGGTCGTGTAATGCAAAAAAGATTTCGAATATTTCTTGAAGGCTAATCACATCACTATCAAATACGACTCTGACGACTTCATTATGACCGGTGGTGCCGCTACACACTTGCTCATAAGTGGGGTTGTTACTGTGACCATTACTATATCCACAGTGAGCACTTACTACGCCTGTAACCTTATTAAATGCTGATTCGATACACCAAAAGCAGCCGCCGCCGAGGGTAATTTCTTGAATTGTCGTCATAAATTTCTCCATATTGTTTTGAGAACATTATGGGGGCTGACCACAAAACATCAATACATTCTCATCCAAAACGTCATTCTTTACGTAACCATCCATATACAATTTAGCAATAAGACGACATAACTGATGAAATTAACCCTTTTTTATGATGGTATGTGCCCATTATGTCAAAAAGAAATGCAGCATTTAATCAAATACAATACTGCTGGTCATCTCGACTTTGTGGATATTATGGAGCCTGGTTTTAGTGAGGCATATCCACACTTAGATTGGGATGCATTGAACAATCGCATTCATGGACAAACCGACAGTGGGGAAGTGATTACTGGTCTGGATGTAACGTATTTAGCATGGAAATTAGTCGGTAAGGGTTGGGTCTATGCGCCTACGCGTTGGCCGGTGATCCGTTGGTTTGCAGATAAGTTTTATAATGTCTTTGCTAAACACCGTTACACTATTTCCTATTGGTTAACTGGACAGCGTCGTTGCGAGCGTTGTGTACTTAAAAACTAACTATATTACCTACCCTATAATAAGAGAATTCATACATGAGTCATGCTTTAGTCATCGGTGCCAGTAGCGGTATAGCCCAAGCATTGTTAAGCCAATTAGCCGATTTGCCGGATGTCACACAAGTCCATGCTGTGTCACGAACGAGTCAATCGTTGAGTAACCCGAGTATTACATCGTTTAGTTTCAATACGCTCGATGAAGATGCCGTAAAGGCATTTATTACCCAACAGCGTCAGCAAGGGATAACTTACCGCTATGTTGTTTCTACGGTAGGTGTTTTGCACCGGGAAGGCAATGAGCATCAAGTTGCATTAAAACCAGAAAAACGACTTGAGGATATCGACCCAAAACAGTTACAGGCGTATTTTGAAGTAAATACAATATTACCGGCTATTTGGTTAAAACACTTGGTTCACGTGATGGTGAAAGGTTCGCCAAGTGTCATTGCATTTTTAAGCGCACGCGTAGGAAGCATCAGTGATAATCAAATTGGTGGTTGGTATGGTTATCGAGCGTCAAAAGCAGCACTTAATATGATGATCAAAAATGCCGCTATTGAATATGGACGGCGTAATAAACAGGTGTCGTTAATGGCATATCATCCAGGAACAGTTGATACCGGCTTATCCAAACCCTTTCAGGCTAACGTTAAACCGGGTAAATTATTTACGCCTGAATATACTGCGCAATGTCTTATTCAGTTATTGGTAGGTGCAGAAGCCCAGCATAGTCCATATTATCTTGGTTGGGATGGTAAAACTATTCCATGGTAAATGACTTTTGCGCGAAGTCTTGCTAGTATCGCCCTATAATAATAATTTAGGAATATTCATGGGCGCATCTCGCGAACAATTCGGTTCTCGTCTTGGTTTTATCTTGGCTGCAGCAGGTTCTGCTGTCGGTATTGGCAATTTGGTTGGTTTTCCTGTCGGTGCTGCTAAAAATGGTGGTGGTGCATTTTTGTTTATGTACGCCATTTTCGTATTTTTTATCTGTTTGCCCGTGATGCTTGCCGAGATGTCCGTGGGGCGTAACACCCAAAAAGATCCCCTCGGCGCGTACTCGATTATTTCTAACAAAAATCCAACATGGAATATCGCCGGTTGGCTATCCATCATCACGCCATTCATGATTGCGGTATTTTACTTAGTTATCACGGTGTGGATTTTTGGCTATTTAGTTGGCGCAGTCACTGGAAATTTAGCCCAATTAGCCGAGCCTGCGCATTTCGGAACATTTATTCAATCCAATACCATCTTTGCGTACATGGCATTGGTGCTCGCGATTGTCTATTTCATTTTGCAAGGTGGCGTGAAGCAGGGCATTGAAAAAGCAGCTAAAACGCTCATGCCAGCGTTGTTTATTATGCTGGTGGGCATGGTGATTTTTGTCCTGACACAAGACAATGCGATGGCAGGCGTTAAGTTTTACCTAATTCCTGACTTCAGCAAAATTGATTCAGGTGTGGTCAATGGCGCATTATCCCAAGCATTCTTCTCATTGTCGTTAGGCATGGGGATCATGATTACCTACGGCAGTTATATTGATAAACGTGCTGATATACCGGGTTCAGCCAAGTTAGTCGCACTGACAGATACCGCTGTGGCGTTCACTGCTGGTTTGATGATATTACCGGCGATTTATTCATTCAACCCTGAGATCAAACCTGAAGATTTGAGTGATTCGTCAGTCAGTTTGATTTTTACTTTTTTACCGAAAATCTTTTTAGCGTTACAAACGTCAATTGGTTTTGTGGGTGCGAGTGCGGTAGCGAGTACCTTTTTCTTGTTGGTGTTCTTTGCGGCGATTACCTCACTGGTGTCTATTTTTGAGGTGCCGGTGGCAGCATTAATGAGTGAGAAAAAACTAAGCCGTAAAAAAGCGCTGTTAGCATGTGGCTTGTTACTTATCATGTTGTCATTAATGTGTGCGGTATCATTTGGCATGGTCGGGTTTTTCACTGAATTTACCAGTTATGCTGGTGCCAATAAATCCTTCTTTGATGTGGTGCTTGATGTGTTCTACGACACCATATTACCCCTCAATGGTCTATTGATTTGTTTATTTGTCAGTTACCGTTGGAAAAAACAAAACTTCAATAAAGAACTCGAAAGTGGCGCGCCAAACTATAAATCGAGCTTATTTGAAAAATACGTCGATGTATCTGTTGGTACCTTCATTCCGGCGATTTTACTGGTGATTTTTGTGAACACGGTTGCCAGTAAATACTTTGGCGTCACGCTAATTGGCTAGTCACTAGCTAGTAACTAGCTAGTGACACGCTAATGACTTACAACATGTCATACGGAGACGGATATCGATATTCAAAGCCCAGCCATTGCTGGGTTTTTTGTGCAAGTACGATTTTGCCCTCAGCTGCAGTCCCATCATCCGCTTTACCATTATTGGTAAACGACAAAGTACCGAGCCCTTTATGTTGAGCTGCAGCTTGGTAATAATCTCGGCGAGTAGGGTGCTCAGGGGCACATAAGTGCAACGTACGCCCAACAACATGATTGAAGTCGGTTGTTAAGATTTGAACTAATACGCTAATCACATCTTCTTTGTGCACGAGGTTAACGCGCTGTTGACCATTAGCTAATGACGGACGCTTTACTAACGCTGTCACTGGATGGCGTTGCTCATCAATTAATCCTGCTAAGCGGACAACGCAGGCTTGTTTTGGGAACTCATTTAGACACCATTGCTCTATTTCGGCATGGGCTTTGCCCGATGCAGTGACTGGGGTAACGGGTGTATCTTCATCGACGTCTCCAGTCATTTCGCCAAACACAGATGTGGTTGAAACGAACACAATATTAATATTGGGGTTTTGATTTTTGGCATGTTGGATTAATTGTTTAATGCCGGCAATAAATGGCGAAGCATGTAAATGGCGGCGACCTGGCGGAATGTTGACGACGATGACATCGGTGTGGGTAAATGCAGTCAATAAGGATGAAGAATACACCGTGTTGGCCACATCTGTTTTATCAAGTACAAACTCTATTGGGTCTATGCCTTGGGCTGCTAATATAGGGAGCTGTTCTATACGTGTCGTTGTGCCGTATACGTTTATCGGCACCTGCCTAAGCTTAAGCCCTAACGGCTGGCCTAGCCAACCGCAACCACATAACATTACTGTCGGAATATCTGGAGTCATTTATTTATTGTGTGCCTTTTTTGTGTTGTCCGTAACGGTGATCATATTCAATTGTGCTAATTCAGGAATACGTTGAGCAACAATCACCTCTGCGGCATCTGCACTGCGAATAATGTCGCACAACAGCTCTGCAGATTCAGCAAATTGACTGGCGTGCATTCCTATTGTATCGGTGACACGTTGCCCAAAGGCATCGGGATTAAAAAAGTCCGCTTGCATGTCTCCGTCACCAAACAACATGTCACTGCCTAGGGCTAAAAATAAGCGGCCCATCGAATCAGAAATAGCACTTTTTAATGCATCTGCAAATTCGGCTTCCCATTCAGGACTAGCCCATTGATTTGCGCTATCTTGCTGCGGATCAATATAAATACTGCCATCTGGCGCATAGATACTGCTTTTTACTGTGCCGGAAATGTTGGTCATCAATTCATTCATTTTAATAATTAATTCATCATCAGGGCCGAGTAACTCAGCAAAGACTTCATTCACTGCTAAGTTAGCCACTTCCAAGCCTTGTGCCGCAAATTCAACACCAATCGGGATCGCAGCTTTAATATTGTAATAATAGCTCTCAACCGCTGCACGTTGATGAGACGTTAACGTCAGCACTGTGCCATCGACCGTTAAATGTTGTTGTGCATCAATTACCAAGGTTTGTTGAGGAGAGGATAATGTCAGCACATCATGTTGAAAACCCAACGTGCCAGCTAAATCCATTTTGCATTGTTCTATTTCAACGTTAATGCCATTAGCTTGAGCGGTAGGGCTTGCCATCAAGCTTGAGGCGACTATCAATGAGGTGGCTGCAATTGTTGCGGTAAATGTGTTCATGGTGATCCTTGTGTTATGTCTGCGGTCTTGTTTATAACCTATTGTAGTCTGAGTTAATACAATAAGTGTGCCAACATAGATAAGACTGAAAGCCTATTAAATAAAGGCGCATACATAGGATATACTACACGCGTAAAAAGATTAAACTAGATTTAGGTGAAATTCATGATTAAATGTTGGTTTTGACCAATATCAATGAATTAGCAGAAAAGTGTATTTGTACGTACCGTTTTTTATCTTATCTAGGTATAATACCAACAGATAAGTTTATTGGAGAAAGTCATGAGTGAATGGATCAATGCGATTGTATTCGGTGTAGGTGTATTAGCGTTTGTACTAGGTATAACTAGTATCGTCATGGCGGTAATCTCAACTAAAGCAACAGAATCTGGTATGCAAGAAAAAGTAGAATACGGCTTTTTTGGCGTAGCAGGGTTGGTTGTGTTTGCGTTAATGGGCTATGCATTAGCATAAATAAGCCAAATCAATACTAAAAAACCGTTATTCCTTCAATTGAAATGAGTAACGGTTTTTTTATAACTGCCAGTTAGCGGTTGTTAAATGCGGCTCGCATCCGTAATGCTTTGATAAGGACGTAATTTAAAAAGTGGCATCATAGCTAATACATGATCAAAGATATCAGACTGAATGCCTTCATATTCGACCCAATTTTTGTTACTGCTAAAACAGTATATTTCTAGTGCTAAGCCATGTTCGGTGGGTTTTAATTGACGCACCATTAAGGTCAATGATTGGTTGATTTGCGGATGTTGGCGCAAGTAAGATTCGATATACGCTCTAAATGTACCGATGTTAGTTAACCGTCGAGCATTCAAGAGATCATTTTGGTCAATGTGTTGATCTTGATGATAGGCTTGTAGCTCGGTCAGTTTTTGTTTGAGGTAGTGATTAATTGAACGGATGTTAACGAGGTTATCAATCATCGCTTGGTCTAAAAACGTAATACTTTGCATATCAATTTGAATGCTGCGCTTAATGCGACGTCCACCTGATTGAGTCATGCCACGCCAGTTTTTGACAACCTCATTGGTCAGCGTGTAAGTCGGTAAAGTGGCAATAGTTTTATCCCAATTTTGTACTTTAACTACATTCAAGCCAATCTCTCTGATCTCACCATCTACGCCATAGGCCTGCATTTCAATCCAATCACCCGTATTGAACATGCGATTTGCAGCGATTTGAATACCGGCTACAAACCCTAAAATCGTATCTTTAAATATCAATAATAAAATCGCAGCAATGGCGGTTAAACCAGATAACAGCAATAACGGGCTTTTATCTAAAATTAACGAGATGGTCAGCAAGATAGCAATGATTGCAAAAATCAGTTTACTGACTTGAATAAAGCCAGTAATAGGGGCTTTTTGCGCGAGATTAGAGCGTTCATACAAGACTTCTACGGTATTGAGTAATGCAAATATCGCGATAATCGAAGACACCACAAGATAGATTTGTGCCGCTTTCAGCACAAAACTAAGCAGTAACGTATTAAACTCCAATAAAATGGGGGCGGCGACGAAAATAAAAAGTGCCGGAGTGATGTGACCAAGTCGGTTAAAGAAACCTTGCTCATGCAAGGTATCATCCCAGTCGTGGTTGTTGCGCAATAATACGGTTAATGCCTTAGATCGAACAAGCATTTTAACCACCCATAAAATCAGTGCTGATATAGCTATCAGGAGCATCACAGAAATAAATTGGTAGCTGATATCTTGCATTGTAATGGCTGGCTCCGGATTGCGGAACATAGCGTTGAGACTGTCTAAGATGAAATTTTGTATGGTCGAGGTTTGCATAAATACCTTATAAAAATTGCGTAATACGGGCGTCTTTTTCTGCCCACCGCGTATTAAGTTGTTCTCTAAACGCGTCTCTAAATTGTTGATTACCTTGATAGTCTCCCAACATTTGTGGGCTGACAGCTTGTACTTTAACATCGATAACGATACGTTTCATGTTTCCACATAACATATCCATCATGGGCCAATGTGTGTTTTGCGGGTACAGGATGCTGATATCTAACACATGCGTAAACAGATCTCCCATTGCAGCTAGGGTAAACGCAATACCCGCTGCTTTAGGTGGTAATAAATGGGTATAAGGGCTTTGTTTGCTTGCATGTTTGGCTGGGGTAAATCGCGTCCCTTCCACAAAGTTGATGATAGTGGTAGGAGTGGTCCGGTATTTTTCACAAGCGGCTTGCGTGGTAGCGATATCCTGGCCTTTCAATTCCGGACGTTTAGCTATCGCAGCGCGAGAATGTCGTTGCATAAATGGCATATCCAGCGCCCATGCGCCTAAGCCGACAAATGGTAACCAGATGAGTTCTTTTTTCAAAAAAAACTTAGGGGCAGGATAACGTCCCTTGGCTAATCCAATTAACAAAATAATATCAAGATAACTGCGATGATTCGCCGTGATCAAATACCAATTTTGCTTGGATAGCTCACCATCAATGCGAAGATCGATATCAATGCGATTAAAAAATGTGATTAATTGTATGCTGAGCACGCCAAATGCAATTTCAAATCGGGCATTGAGTGCATTGAGTAACCGTGTAACGCGCTTAACAGGAGAGAGTAATTTTAGTAAGCCCACTAACACAATCAGACTGGCCCACCAACCAAGATTGAGCATTTGCAACGTAAAGTGTACGGGAAACAGACAAACCGTTTTAAGCCAAGACATTATGATTCCTTATTATTATGCTCGCATCCTAGGAAAACTTTGCGACTAGGTCAATAACTATTGTGTTTATGGTCTAGGTATTCCATTACCTTGAGAAGGTTCGCTAACTTTACGTTGATATCGCCTTATTATTTTTTAATCCCTTTAGTAATGCTATAATATGCCATCGATTTTTTCTTCATAAATACAAGAGTTACCCTTATTTTGACCCCGAAAATCATAGACCGCCGCGTTTCCGTTGCACCAATGCTCGATTGGACAGACAAGCATTGCCGTTATTTTTTACGCCAGATTTCGCAGCACAGCCTTTTGTATACGGAAATGGTGACAACAGGTGCAATTATTTTTGGCAAAGGGGATTACTTAGCCTATAACCATCAAGAACATCCGGTTGCGTTGCAATTAGGCGGGAGCGATCCGAGTGACATGGCTCGCTGTACCGTGATGGCACAAGAATATGGTTATGACGAAGTTAATATCAATGTGGGTTGTCCATCTGATCGAGTTAAAAACGGTCGATTTGGTGCATGTTTAATGGCCGAACCCACCATAGTCGCTGATTGTGTTAAATCGATGCAGGCCGAAGTGGATATTCCGGTGACCGTAAAATCACGGATTGGTATCGATGATATGGATGAGTACGAAGATTTATCTCGTTTTATTGATACGGTTGCCAATGCAGGTTGTGATACGTTTATTGTGCATGCGCGTAAAGCGTGGTTACAAGGTTTAAGTCCCAAACAAAACCGTGAAGTGCCCCCCTTAATGTATGATCGCGTCTATCAACTTAAGCAAGAGTTTCCACATCTGCATATTAGTATTAATGGTGGGATCAAGACCCTTGCTGAGGCACAAATCCATCTTAACCATATTGATGGGGTGATGATAGGACGTGAAGCGTACGCCAATCCATATATATTAAGCGAAGTCGATGCGTTGATATATGGTGATAATGCGCCAGTATTAACCCGTGCTGAGATAGTGTCACGTATGCATGCGTATACGGTTGAGCAGTTAGCGAGTGAGATCCAATATGGCCGAGGCAACAAAGTGTGGCATGTAGCACGGCATATGCTGGGATTATTTCAAGGTCAACCTGGTGGGCGAGTGTGGCGTCGTTATTTAAGCGAGAATGCGATTGGACAGAACACGTCACCTGATGTGCTATTCGATGCGCTAAATGCGGTAGTGGAAACCCAAGCCGCTTCACAAGCTTACCTTGATAGTAAAATTGACTAACGAAGTTGTTATTTTGACCAGATGGTGTGGTTAAAATAACAACTCACTCAAATATCATTTTTTATACCAAATAAAAAATACAAGCAATTCAGTACATTAAGAAATATTTCAATATTGGCACAACCTTAGCAATAGTTATTACGACTTACACAATAACTGTTAAGCACAACTTAAAACCAATAGGAAATATGATTATGTTAACTTCTACTCTACTTGCCGCTTCGCTTGTTACTGCTGTTGCTATCCCAACTATGGGTAATACGACTAACCAAATCGTACCACTGACACAATATGTTAATCACTTAGTTCAACAAACGGTAGTGATGACCAAACAAGAAATTAATATTGATGTGCAAACTATGGTACTGACCGCAACGCATAACTTTAGTTTACAAGGCGACACACCAGTACTGAACGCTAGAATTCAAATGCATGATATTGCTCAGCTCACCCTTGCGTTACCGGTAAAACAAGAAGAAGTGACCATTATTATATCTGATAAAGCCACTGCTGAGTAATTGGTCATGTTTTACTTAATGGATGTGATGTTACTGCTTGGCGCGCCAGTGCTGGCTTTTATATTCGGTGTTTTAGTGGTGATGGGGTGGCGTTTCCTCCCCAAACAACCCCTGTATTCATTACAGCATTACTTACTCAAACTAAGTCATGCACATTAAACGGACTCACCTTAGATAGTCCGTTTTTTTTGTCTTCAATTCCATTCTACGCAATGGTGTGAAAAACACTAATACATGGTCTAAATGACTATTTCTGCACTTGAATTTTTTCCTTTGACCTTGGTGTTAAAAATTAAATAGCAATAAATTCAACAGCTTGCGATATTGGCACGACCCTTGTAACAGTCAACATATATCAATGCAATTACGCAGCGATATCCACCACAACATCGAAGGAGATGATTATGGGTATGTTTACAAGAATGAATGACATCGTGCAATCTAATATCAATGCAATGTTGGATAAAGCCGAAGATCCACAAAAAGTGATGCGCTTGATTATTCAAGAGATGGAAGAAACGTTAGTTGAATTACGCACGATTTCTGCTCGCAACATTGCTGAGAAAAAACAATTTACACGCAAAATTGCGCGCTTAGAGCAAGATGTGCAGCATTGGGCTGGAAAAGCGAAATTAGCTATTGAGCATAATAAAGAGACATTAGCGCGAGCAGCATTAGTGCAAAAGCAACAATGTGTTGAAGAGCAGCATGTTTTAGAACAGCAGTTGACAATCATCAGTGAAAATCTTGCTGCCTTAGAATCCGATGCACAACGTTTAAATGCGAAATTGACTGAAGCACGTGCCAAGCAAAAAATTCTGAATACGCGTGAAGTCAGTAGTGCAACGCGTTTAAAAGCTAAAAATATGCAAGCGCAATATGACATTGACCATGCGATTGAAAAGTTTGAATCGTATGAGCGTAAGATTGAAGATTTAGAAGCACAAGTCGAAGCGTATGATGTGGTTAGCTCTGCGTCGGCTTTAGATCAGCAATTTGCGGCGTTAGAGCAAGATGACAGTATTGAGGCTGAACTGGCACAACTTAAAGCGAGCATGCAGGCCGCAGCGACTAACAATACGCAGCATGTCGCCTAATGGCGCATGTTAGCGTCGTTGTTTAGACTAATCTTTAACCTAACGTTTAACCTAACGTTTCATACTTGAGCTTAAAAGCTTAACGACTAATTTCAAAGGAATTTATTATGCGTGAATCATATCAACTAAACCGATTATATCGTGACGGCCGTCGTGCCATGGTGAGTGGCGTTTGTGCCGGGATTGCGAGACATTTTGATATCAATCCTAACTGGGTTCGCGGAGCGACGGCCATTGCATTTGTGATGGCGCCAGTGGCTGTAGCGCTCGCGTATGTACTTGCCGTGTTGTTGTTAAAAACACGGTAAGCACTGCCTGCCCCTTTTTTAAGTAATAATAAGTCAGATATTTAATACTAAAGAAGCGCAACCCTGACAAAAACCCTGTTATAATTAGGCTACTTGAATTAGCAGTAGCAGAAAGGACAGCTATGAACGATTATTTTTCTCCGAAACAAATCTTATCCACACTGGGTGGCTTGCTAGCAGTGTTATGGCTGCTTGGCTCATATTGGAGCTTTTCGCCTGATACGTTTTCTGTGAAAGCAAAAGTCGTAGAGTTTACCCAAGCGACTAATTTAAAGCCGGTTACTGGGGTCGCGACCACAACCGCAGTGATTAATGTGGGTGATATGTTGTTGCATAAACCCGGTGGTTACTTATCGAATGACATGTTACCGCCGTCAGTGTTACTGGATAATATGCCTGCATGGGAATTTGGCGCGTTAGAGATGTTGCGTGATATTACCTTATCTTTGCGTAAAGACTTTTCACGTTCGCAATCCCAATCAATTGAGAATGAATACTTAGTGAAAGCTCAACCTAATCTGAATATTGACAGTACCAATTGGATTTTGCCTTCAGCCGAATCTCAATATCAAGAAGCCTTTGATTTGATCAAATTATACCGTGCAGATTTAGCGGATGTGAGTAAAGGCAATAGTCAATTTTATGCCCGTGCAGATAATCTTAGAGATTGGATCAAAGAAGTCGAAAAACGTTTAGGCAGCATGTCTCAAAAATTATCAGCCAGTGTTGGCAGTGATATCCTTGATACTAATTTAGCGGGCGATCCTGCTGCGACTCAGTCCACCTATACGCCTGAACAACAACAAACTAAAACCAGCTGGTGGTTGTTAGATGATAATTTTTATCAAGCGCGCGGGATGTCTTGGGCATTAATTCATTTTTTAAAAGCGGTCGAGATTGATTTTGCGGATGTACTAGAAAAGAAAAACGCATTAGTCAGCTTACGCCAAATTATTCGCGAATTAGAAGCAACCCAAGAAACCGTGTTCAGCCCATTTATCTTAAATGGTAGTGGTTTTGGTATGGTAGCCAATCATTCACTGGTTATGGCGAACTATATTTCCCGCGCAAATGCAGCACTGATAGAACTTTCTGAATTATTAAACCAAGGATAAACAACATGAATCAACTTGCTAAACTCGGTAGTACAGTTTTAGCGTTAGGCCTACTAAGCTCTGCAACCGTCCAAGCAGATACACTATTAGGTGTATATGCCGGTGGACAAATGTGGGCAATGGAAACCGAAGGTGCATTCGCTACCAATAACGACTTAGCAATATTTTCCTTTGATGATGAACGCAATAGCTCATTTTACATCGCCTTAGAACACTTTGTGCCGTTTGTCCCAAATGCAAAAGTGATACGTACTTCGCTAGACACCAGTGGTGGTGGCGTGCTGTCCAATGACTTTAGTTTTGCTGGGCAAGATTATGCGATGAGTGCAGACTTAGGTACTGAATTTACCATTACCACGACTGACTACATTTTATATTATGAAATTTTAGATAATGATGTGATCAGTATTGATTTAGGGATTAATGCCAAAAACATTGACGGTATCATCACTGTCGTTGACCGCGATTCAGGCTCAGTCTCTGATGTTAGTTTTAACGGTTTTGTGCCAATGGCATATTCACGCGCCGAGTTAGGTTTACCATTCACTAATTGGTCAATCTTTGCCGAAGGTAACTATTTATCGTTTAACGACCAAACCATCAGTGATGTGCAAGCTGCTATCGAGTATCGCGCGATTGACAGCCTTGCACTTAACTTAAGTTTTCAACTCGGTTACCGTGCATTGAATATTGAGTTAGAAGACTTGGATAGTGTCTATACTGAACTCGATTTTAGTGGTGTGTTCGCAGGTGTTGAATTTCATTTCTAAGTAAATTTGAGCCTTGCCTATTAATAATAAGCCGACATAAATGATTCATTTACGTTGGCTTTTTTCTGTTTAGTCCATTAAGTAATAAAAAAGCGCTATTTATTCTTTTATCTTCTTAGCAAGTTAACGTAGCCTTACCGTATTCTTGATGAGGTACCCTATATTATGTCAAATAACAACAATCTTGGTACGGGCGGATTGATCGACCCAAGCCAGTTAAACCAAATAACACAAGCTATCACTGGCTTAAATGCAAACCAACTTAATTGGATGAGTGGTTATATGGCAGGCTTGGCCGCTGCGCAGGATCCTGCATTAGCAGCCCCTCAGCAAATCAGTGCCGTTGCCGCAGCTGAGCCAGCGGGTAATTTAACCATTATTTATGGCTCACAAACGGGTAACGCCAAGGGCATAGCGGTTGCTTATCAAGCTAAAGCATCGGCGGCCGGTATTCCTGCTACGGTTGTATCAATGGCTGACTATAAGCCTCGTCAAATTAAAAATGAAACACATGTCGCTATTATTGTATCGACTCATGGTGAAGGTGAAGCACCTGATGATGCGGTTGAACTGCATGAATTCTTGGGTTCTAAAAAAGCGCCTAAATTACCAAACTTAAAATATGCAGTATTAGGTTTAGGTGATACCAGCTATGAGTTTTTCTGCCAAACAGCCAAAGACTTTGATACGCGTTTAGCGACGTTAGGGGCGACAGCGGTGATTGAACGTGTAGATTGCGATGTCGATTATGATAGTGCTGCGGCGAAGTGGCAAGACGATATCTTAGCCAAGATCAAAGATGATTTAACGGCTAAAACGGTACAAGTACCGGTTACCGCTGCTGCAAATACAGCCACTGTTGCGAGTATATATTCCAAGAAGAACCCATTTTCCGGTACTCTATTAGCGAGCCAAAAAATTACGGGTCGAGATTCAGTTAAGGATATTCGACACATCGAAATATCGTTAGAAGAGTCAGGGATCCAATATCAAGCGGGAGACGCGTTAGGTGTGTACTTTTTAAATGACGCCGATATGGTTACACGAGTCATTGCAGCATATGGTTTAGATGCTAACGCCTCGGTCACTATTGGTGAACATACCTTATCTTTAGCGCACGCATTGACTGAAAAATGTGAATTGACATTATCTTATCCAACGTTTGTTAAAGCCCTGGCTGACACCACGAATGATACAGGTCTTGTTGCGCTTCTAGCCGATAAAACGGCATTACGTGAATATTTAGTGCCACGTCAAATTGTCGATATCGCAATTGATTATCCCGTTGCTATTACTGCGCAGCAGTTAGTAGATGCCTGTCGTCCATTAACCGCACGCTTGTATTCGATCGCATCGAGTCAAGCTGAAGTCGAAGATGAAGTACATTTAACCGTCGCGTTAGTCGAATATGACGCACACGGCTTTACGCATCAAGGTGGCGCATCGGGTTATTTATCAACCCGTTTAGAAGAAGGTGCGGCAGTGAAGGTTTATGTTGAAAGCAATGACAATTTCCGTTTACCGGCTGATCCAAACACGCCAGTTATTATGGTTGGCCCAGGTACAGGTATCGCTCCGTTCAGAGCATTTATGCAAGAGCGTGATGCTCAAGATGCACAAGGTAGTAACTGGTTGTTTTTTGGTAATCCTAATTTTACTCAAGATTTCTTATACCAAACCGAATGGCAAGGCTATGTTAAATCAGGCTTATTATCGAAAGTCAGCTTAGCGTTTTCGCGTGACCAAGCAGAGAAAGTGTATGTTCAACATCGTCTAGTCGAACAAGGCGCAGAAGTCTATAAATGGCTAGAGCAAGGTGCACATTTTTATGTGTGTGGCGATGCTAATCATATGGCAAAAGATGTGGAACAAGCATTATTAACTATCTATCAAACTCATGGTAAGCAAACGGCTGATGAAGCTAAAAAAAGCCTTCTTGCCTTACGCAAAGCAAAACGTTATCAAAAGGATGTCTACTAATGAGTGACAACAAAAAACTTATCGTTGAAGGCAAATTAGCCGTCAATGAACGCATTAAAGGTGAAAGCAATTTTCTGCGTGGCACCATTGCAAACGATCTAACCGATGATATGACGGGTGGGTTCACTAGTGATAATTTCCAGTTGATACGTTTTCATGGCATGTATCAACAAGATGACCGAGATATTCGTGCTGAGCGCATGAAGCAAAAATTAGAGCCTTTACACAATGTTATGTTGCGTGCGCGTTTACCGGGTGGTGTTATTTCACCAACACAATGGTTAGCGATTGATAAGTTTGCTGATGATTACACCATGTATGGTTCAATCCGGTTAACCACGCGTCAAACATTTCAGTTCCATGGAGTGCTAAAGCCGCATATGAAACTAATGCACCAAACGCTGAATGCAGTAGGTATCGATTCGATTGCAACAGCGGGTGATGTAAACCGAAATGTGCTTTGTACTTCAAATCCTGAAATATCGCATTTTCATCAAGAAGCCTATGCATGGGCAACTAAGATTTCAGAGCATTTATTACCTAAGACCCGCGCATATGCAGAAGTGTGGTTAGATGGTGAAAAAGTTGAGACAACCGATGTTGAGCCAATTTTAGGCTCTAATTATTTGCCGCGTAAATTTAAAACCACGGTTGTGATCCCACCACAAAATGACGTGGACGTGCATGCCAATGATTTAAACTTTGTTGCGATTGAAGACAATGGCAAGTTGATTGGGTTTAACGTACTGGTTGGTGGTGGTTTAGCGATGACCCATGGTGATCATGCAACATTCCCACGCAAAGCAGATAACTTTGGTTTTATTGGTTTAGATGATACGTTGGCCATTGCTGAAGCGGTCGTCACGACGCAACGTGATTGGGGTAACCGTGTTAATCGTAAAAATGCCAAAACCAAATATACACTTGAACGAGTCGGCGTTGATACGTTTAGAGCTGAAGTTGAAAAACGTGCGAATGTGCAATTTTTAGCAGCCAAAGAGTTTGAATTTACCGGCCGTGGCGATCGCTATGGCTGGGTTGAAGGGGTTGATGGTCACTATCATTTAACCTGTTTTATTGAAAATGGTCGTATTCTAGATTACCCAGGTAAAACACTTAAATCAGGTTGTAAAGCGATTGCTCAAATTCATTCAGGTGAATTCCGCATGACCGCAAACCAAAACTTAGTCATTGCCGGTGTAACGCCAGAATTAAAAGACCAGATCGATGCGCTTGCAAAAGCCAATGGTTTAATGCCATCAGTGAGCAATCAACGCAAAGACTCTATGGCATGTGTATCTTTACCCACTTGCCCATTAGCAATGGCTGAAGCCGAGCGTTATTTGCCGGATGCGGTCACTGAAATTGAAAGTATGTTGACTAAACATGGTATTCCTGATGAGAGTATTATTTATCGTGTTACGGGATGTCCGAATGGTTGTGGCCGTGCGATGTTGGCGGAAGTCGGCTTAGTCGGTAAAGGTCCGGGTAAATACAATCTACATTTAGGCGGTAACAAAGCGGGTACACGTATCCCAAAAATGTACAAAGAAAACATCACCGACACTGAAATCATGTCTATTTTGGATGAGTTGATTGGTCAATGGGCACAAGAACGACTAGCCAATGAATGTTTTGGGGACTATGTGATCCGTGCAGGTGTTGTCGCTGAGGTAGTTGATCCGGCTAAGGATTTCTATGCCTAGCACACTATTTAATCAAGCATTTTCGAGTGATATTATGAGTCAATTAGCGCAACATAATACTGAGCTTGAATCATTATCTCCGGTGCAGCGCGTTGAGTGGGCGTTCAAGCATTTACCGGAACAAGCGATTGTATCCTCATCGTTTGGCGCGCAATCAGCAGTGATGTTGCATTTGATCAATACTGTCGCACCTGGTACGCCAGTGGTGTTGACGGATACAGGGTATTTGTTTGCTGAAACTTATCAATTTATAGATGAATTGACTGCGAAGCTCAACCTTAACTTAAAGGTCTACAGCGCAGCTAAAAGTGCGGCATGGCAAGAGGCTTCCTTCGGTAAATTGTGGGAAGAAGGTGTTGCAGGTATTGAGCAATATAATCAAATGAACAAAGTAGAGCCAATGCAACGTGCATTACGTGAGTTGCGCGCGGGTACTTGGTTCGCGGGGTTACGTCGTGCACAATCAGCAGGACGGAGTAAGCTGTCTGTATTGCAAAATATTGGCGCTCAAACTAAAGTTTATCCGATTATTGATCAATCCAATAAGCAATTACACGAATACCTCAAAGCACATGATTTACCTTATCATCCTTTATGGGAGAAAGGCTATGTCTCAATTGGCGATTGGCATACCACTCGTGCACTAGAAGCGGGAATGACAGAAGACGACACGCGTTTCTTTGGTTTAAAACGCGAGTGTGGTCTGCATGAGTTTGGTGATGGTATTTGATGATCACTGAAAGTGAAACACTGCTTTGGGCTGCGCAATCTTTTTTTAATAGATACAAAATAAAATGATAAAAACTATCCTATACTGAATAAGTGAGTAATAGGAAGTATAATGAAAACAATATCATCTCAATTAACGGAATCACCTCATTCAGCGAAAAATGGCTTCTCACCTGTCAGAAGTGTCGATAATCAGGATATAGCGAGTCTCAATAAAATTATTGGCTCAGCGACCAATTTTTTTAAACAAAGTTCGCTGAATGATTTTTCCGATGGAGTGATCTCGCACATTGCGACACTCTATGGACTGCATAAAGAAGATATCATTTGTGCCAAACTAGGTTCGTTATTTGATCGTCGCGAGTCTAATATACGATTTTGTGGTGTGGCGGGTAAAAATGATAACCTATTCAATCATTCTCTCAACCAACTCAGTAATCCTCACGTCGAAAAACTATTAGAAGATGTCTTTACACTAAAGCATGAGATTTTATTAGAAAATGAAAGTGTCTTATACTTTGTATCCACAGACTTTCAAATGGCGCTGTATGTCAGAGCACATTTGACCAAAGAAGACAGTCTGTATCGTACATTACAGTATTTCTTATCGAGTATTTCTTCTGGTTATATTTCCATTGTTGAGGTTATCCATTTACGGTCAACCGCTTATAATGATCAGCTCACGCATTTACCTAATCGCAATGATTTTATTAATTTGTTAAATAACCCAGATTATTCTACCAGTAGTGATGGTTTACATGTTGTGTTAGTTGATATCAATCATTTTTCAGATACTAATGATGGCTTAGGTCAAGATGTCGGGGATTTATTACTCAAAGCAATATCGAAACGCTTGCGGGCTTCATTTCATGAGACAGTTAAATTGGCAAGGATCGGAGCTGATGTATTTGGTTTTCTAGGGCCTGCAAAGTACTTATTGCCAAATCAAATTAGCGATAAATTTGTTGCTCCTTTTCGCGCTGGGCAATATGCATTATCGGTAAGGGTTTCTATGGGATTATGCAAAATTGAGAGTGAGTTTGATAATGGGTTAAACATTATTAAGCGCTGTAATATCGCCCTCAACCTAGCTAAGAAAAAAGCAGGCTTAAATTATCGTTGGTACAATTCTGAGTTAGAATCCCATACGGCTTGGCGGTTAGAGCATATACGTAAATTATCGATTGCTTATGAACAACGCAAATTACAAGTTTGGTATCAGCCTCAACTTGACTTTAAAAGCAGACGAATTGTCGGTGTTGAAGCTTTACTGCGTTGGCCTGATGGGCACGGGGGGTTTATAACGCCTGATATTTTTGTTCCATTAGCCGAATATTCTGGATTAATTGTCGATATGGGATATTGGGTGTTACGAGAAAGTTTAACGGCAATCAAACGATTAAGCCAACAAGGGATAAATGATATTCGAATAGGCGTGAATGTATCTATTATGCAGCTAAGAAACAGTGACTTTGTAGAACAAGTAAAGGATATGCTGACGGAGTACGATATTGAACCAACGCGATTAGAATTAGAAATCACTGAAAACATTTTGATGGATGAACCCCAAATTGTAATTGAAAGCCTGCATTTATTACGAAATTTTGGCGTTCAGATTGCGATAGACGATTTTGGTACAGGTTTTTCTTCTATGAGTTATTTACAAAAAATGCCGTTAAATCGGTTGAAAATTGATCGTTCGTTTCTCAAAAGTTGTTCACATGCTCATCCTTCAATATTAGCGGAAACGGTTATCACCTTAGCACAAAAGCTCAATCTTAAAACAATTGCAGAAGGGGTGGAGCGGAAGGAACAAGCTAAATATATTGAGTCTTTGGGGTGTGATGAAGTTCAAGGTTTCTTGTATGCAAAACCTTTACGCTTTAATGAATTATCCAATATGTTGCAAATGCAACTAAACAATGATTCACATGACACTAAATTGTCATCATAGTGTTATGTAGTGACATGTGAATTAACAATAACGGTTTAAAATACCCGATTTAACCCGTTTAGTGCTGCTACCCGATAAGCTTCAGCCATAGTGGGGTAGTTAAAGGTTGTGTTGACGAAATACTCAATCGTATTTTGGTCACCTGGCTGTTGCATGATCGCTTGGCCGATGTGAATGATTTCCGATGCTCGTTCACCAAAACAATGGATGCCTAAAATTTCCTTTGTCTCTCGATGAAACAAAATTTTCAAACTGCCGACCATCGTATTTGCAATCTGTGCGCGAGCAAGATGCTTAAACTGTGCGCGCCCTACTTCATAAGGTACTTTGGCAGCGGTTAATTCTTGTTCTGTTTTACCTACGGAGGATATTTCTGGGATAGTATAGATGCCTGTCGGAATATCTTGGACTAAACTGTTGTGCGCTTTTTCTGATAGCATTGCTTCTGCTGCGAAACGCCCTTGGTTGTATGCAGCAGATGCTAAGCTTGGATAACCAATGACATCCCCCACGGCAAATACGTGTTTGGCTTCTGTTTGGTAACTCTCGTTCACGCTAAGTTGACCTCGTGAATCTGGTTTTAAACCTACCTCTTCGAGATTAAGCATTTCGGTGTTACCTGAGCGCCCATTGGCAAATAACAAACAATCAGCGCGAAGTTTTTTACCTGAGTCAGTAGTAACGATAACACAATCATCGAACGTTTCTACGGTGGCATAGGTTTCATTATGTTTGATCACTACGCCGCTGTTCCATAAGTGGTAACTCAATGAATCAGAAATTTCATCATCTAAGAAACTCAGTAGGCGATTTTGTGTGTTGAGTAGATCAACTTTGACACCCATGCCTCTGAATATCGATGCGTATTCGGTTCCAATGACACCTGCACCGTAAATAATCATATTTTTTGGATCATGATTTAAAGATAAAATCGTATCTGAGTTATAGATCCGCGGATGAGTAAAATCAATATCTGGCGGTGTGTAGGGACGCGAACCTGTCGCGATAACAAATTGCTTTCCAAGAATTTTTTCTTGGGTCCCATCAGGACGGTTAATCTGTAATGTATTAGCATCAATAAAAGATGCCTCTCCGTGGATTAATGTCACTTTGTTGCGGTCATAAAAACTACCGCGTAATTTGGTTTGTTTACGAATCACATCACTCGCATGTGTCATGATCTCTGCAAACGTCAAATGGCGACTGGCATCTTCTTGGTTAAATAGCGGTGATTGATTGTATTCTACTAAACGACTAACTGAATGACGTAAGGCTTTAGAGGGAATGGTTCCCCAATGTGTACAACCGCCGCCAACATGTTCGTAGCGCTCAATCACGGCAACGGTTTTACCCGCTTTGGCGAGTTGCATTGCTGCCCCCTCACCTCCAGGACCGGTACCAATGACAACAGCATCAAACATAATATGGGCGTGGGGCATAAATCAAATTCCAAAAAAAAAGCCAATAACAAATCGTTATCAGCTTATTATACCAGTGCTTAAACTCAGAGTCATGCTCTGACCTGTTTAGGCTGCTTGT
>JAQXDG010000170.1 GCA_029251505.1 Glaciecola sp.
ATTGCCCTTGCCGGGACGGAGCTCCTATTCAAAGAAAAGGCTTACCTCAGGGTGAGCCTTTTTTTATGCCTAAAATAAAGTATGGGTGCATGGATACCCAATAAAAAACTTAGGAAATCTAAGACCCTTTAAAAGGACACGAAAAAGGATATTTAAACATACACGCAACGAGTCATGGTTTTCATAGGGAAATAAATAGCATGGTCTAGTCGCCAGAATAGAGTATGATTAACAGTCCCGATACCATCTAAACAGAACAATAAAAAATGTTTTCCACCGTCACCAAATCTCATATGGCAGTAGCGCAAAATGCCTCCGGTCGTAGTCTTAACGTGCCAATTTATACTATTACATCGGGTAAGCCTGGCCCTAATGTGTATATTCAAAGTTCTATTCATGGTTCGGAGGTGCAAGGTAATGTTGTTATTTTTCATTTGATCCAAGCGCTTAAACGGCATGGGATTAATGGAAACATTACTTTGGTACCCAACTGTAATCCTGTTGGGAGTAATATTAAAGCTGGTGAATATACATTAGGTCGCTTTGATCCTGTTAATGGTACTAATTGGAACCGGGGTTATTATTATGATGAAGAAGATGTTATTGATTTTGCAGATCAAGTCCAACTAAGTGACACCATTGAGCAAATCAAAACACGTTTTAAAGCGTATACACTTGCTAAAATTAAAGCCAAATCATCGCGCCCTTGGGGGCTAGGTTTAGCTCAACAATTAAATCTTAAACTCCAAGCAATGGCATCTCAAGCAGATATCGTGTTAGATCTACATAATGGGCCAGTCTCAAGTCGACATATTTATATCCCCGAGTTTTTAGCACAACAAGCACCTCTTTTTTCAATGCCGCATGTGATACTGATCCCTAATCACTTTGCAGGTGCATTAGATGAAGCAAGTTTTTGTCCTTGGTGGACATTACAAACACTATTAAATGACCGCTTTACATGTAACTATGACTTTAATGTTGAAGCCTATACATTAGAAATGGGTAGCCAAGAGGTAATAGATTTTGTTGATGGCCATCATGATGCACAAGCTATTTTGGCTTATTTACAAGCAAAAAAGGTAATCAATACAAGCCAATATGAACCGGCTTCTATTCAACGCGTAGGTGTTTATTTGTCCGATTACAAGACGCTTTTCACCGATTTTGGCGGCATGGTTGAGTATGTTGCAAAGCCAGGAGAAATATTAAAAGAAGGTGATACAATTGCCAAAGTATTAAATATTGATGATTTGGATAATGAACACGCGACACAAATCATTAGTGCACCGTGTGATTTAATTCCGATACTGCATTTCCCTTCTGCATCAGTGTTAAGTGGAACACAACTCTATAAATGTTTTACCAATTATTTTTCGATCACTTAACACTCAGAAGTGAGTACTTCTATCTGCGGAAACGTCCCATCGTAGTGGTTCATGTAATTAACACCACACAAATCCGTATGGTTATAACCGAAGGGAGTGACTTTGACGCCGCGACCCGCAGCTGAAGTTAAGCCGCCAGGCAAAGTTCGAGCATTCCCTCGACCACACCAATCGTAAGGACAATTATTTGCTGAATTACCGATGTGACTGAAGTTTAATATATGACGAACGGTTCCATCCCAATTACCAATTGGGTAACCTGAATTGATAGTTATCGTGTCGCCATCTATGGTAATGGTTTGTATACCTGTGATTTTTTCGGCAAGTAATGCTTTTGCATAAACGCGGTAGGTAGCACTTTCTAAGTTGTTTTTCATGGAATTCAGCTTAGTAACTAGTGCTTCATTAGAAATATCCAAAAAGCGTGGTAGGGCTGTAATCGCTAAAATGCCCAAGATTGATACCACGACAATTAATTCAATCAACGTAAATCCATTTTTGTGCATGCTGCCATCTCCTGACTATCCAATATTCCTTAATGTTAACGAGGTTATCGGCAAGCAAATGCTATCAATTAAACATCTTTTTCAGCGGCACATCAACACGACTACTCCACGATACCTCATCATGTGCATGGCCATCATACTTTATAATGTTTACATTATCAGGATCAGCATTGAGTTGTGCGAATGTTCGACGGAGACGGTCATGGAATGGCGGATAATTTTCATCTAACGTTTGCGTGCCATAATCAAAATACAAACGATGTGAGCCTGTAACGGGTAAATTAGCTTTCATGTAATCTTTAAACGCATTATATATTGTCCAGTATTGCATATCATAGCCTCCTGGAAAATGCGTCGACATGCAGATACACCCACCAAATACATCCGGATATTCAGCAACCGCATACCAAGATATTAGTCCACCCATAGATGCCCCGCCAACATACGTATATTCGCGTTCACTTAGGGTGGCGTAGTTGCGGTCTATATAAGGTTTAAGCTCGCCGGTTATTAATTAGCGAATGAGCAATTTCATCTAGTTGCCATTCTTGGTTATTCCACGTGATATTGCTATCAAATAACATTTGGCCATCATGCATGTATAACGTAGCAAATTTTACCTACTGACGCTTTAGGAAATACTTGCTGCTCTTTATCGACCACTGTGTGCAGGGATTGTTTAATTTCACTGCAACTGAATACGAATAAACATGCTGAAATAATACTGAACACTAAAATTTCATTACTGGCCTTTTACCTGTTGAATGTATAACTCAATATTTTGTTCAAGCACCGTTAATGGGACTGAGCCATGTGTCAAAATAGCAGCATGAAACTCGCGCAGATCAAACTTTGCACCTAACGCAACTTCGGCTTTAGTCCGCAAGGCTTTGATTTTGATTTCACCTAATTTGTACGATAATGCTTGGCCCGGCCAAGAAATATAGCGGTCAATTTCAGTGGTCACATTGTGCTCCGACAATGCAGTGTTTTCTAACATATAATCGAGCGCTTGTTGACGTGACCAACCTAGCACGTGCATGCCAGTATCCACTACGAGACGACATGCACGCCACATTTCATAACTTAAGCGGCCAAAATCATCGTAGGGCGTCTCATAAAAACCGATTTCTTTGCCTAAAAACTCACTATATAACCCCCAACCTTCGCCAAACGCTGAGATATATGTGGAGCGTCGAACATTTGGTAGGTTGTCCATTTCAGCTGCTAATGAGATTTGTAAATGATGTCCAGGAACGGCTTCGTGCAAGGTTAGTGCGGGCAATGCATACAAAGGGCGCTTATCTAAGGCATAGGTGTTTACCCAATAATAGCCCGGCTGAGTATCATTACGCGGAGAAACATAGCGTCCGGTAGTATATTTTGGGGCGATAGATGCAGGGACTGGTGCAACGCCGTAAGGAACTCGGGGCAACTTGTTAAATAATTGAGGTAGCATGCCATCAATTCGCTTGGACAGATACATAGCGTGCTTGAGTAATGCATCAGGGGTTTTGGCATAAAATTGTTCATCTGTGCGTAAAAACTGGATGAATTCATTAATTGAGCCAGTAAATCCCACTTTATCCAAAATACCTTGCATCTCTGAACGAATACGCGCGACTTCACTCAAGCCTATCGCATGTATTTCATCTGCACTGAGATCGGTGGTGGTGTAATGTTTAATGCGATTTTGATAAAAATCTGCGCCGTTTGGCCATGTTTTTACTGCAATATCGGTTTTGGCTTGAGGTATATATTCATTAACCAAAAAATTATAAAAACGTTGATACGCTTGATTTACATCGTTATGAATCACTTGCATTGCTTGGATTTTTAACTCACTTAGCGCAGCGTCATCCCGATCTAATTGTATAAAAGGCTGATAAAAAGGACTGTCTATCACATTATCGGTAATCACTGCTGCTACCGACGATTCAAAGCCTTGCATCACGGCTTGTGGTTGCACTTGACCCACAGCCATGCCTTGGCGCATATAACTGATTTGCTGGTCAAAATACGCAGGAATATCCTGTAACGTATTTATATAACCGGTGATGCTGTCGTTGTTATCAAAATCAAATCGATAATACAGATTTAGTAATGACGAGTGAAAACCATATTCAGAAGTTAACGGTACAAAATGTGCGTTGTAGCGATATTCATCTACATAATTTTGTAAACGATATAGCTGAATGGTATGCGTGATCTGTTCTTCATGCGATAAACTGTTTACATCGAACGCTTGCAGCGTATCAATATATGTTTGATATTGTGCAGCATCCGCGGCTAATTTAGCGGGTGCAATATTGGGAATTTTGCTCGCGTTTTCTTCGTCAGAGGAACCAGATTGTTCATATGTCCAAATTGAATCTAACAAGGTACTGAAGTTATCCGAAGTAGTCGTCGATGCACTTTTTGGTGTAGAAGGTGAGGATGAATTTTCGGTCGTATTAATACATCCAGTAACCAAAATACAAAAACTAGCAATGCATAAAAGTCTAATAAAATGAGATAAACGTTGTCGCATGATGATCCTTTATTATTTTTATAAAGGTTATCCCATACAACGACATGGAATTCAAATTTAATACGGTTATCGCTATTATTAGATTATAAATTAAGACGATGTAAACCCCGAGTTTCGCCAATGGCAAACACGCCAAAATTTAGTGATAAGGTTGGCGTTTGCTGCTGAATAAGTGCTTCAGATAAACGTAAGACAGGATCTATGGGTGCTTCTGCTGTTAATGGATAGGTGCCCCAGTGCATACCGATCGCTTTTTTCGCTCGCACATCTTGATATATTTGTACGGCTTCTTCTGGATTGACGTGATAATTTTTCATAAACCAGCGCGGAGCATATGCGCCAATGGGGATCAATGCTAAATCAAAGTGCTTAAATTGCGCACCAATGGCTTTAAATTGAACAGGGTTATAGCCTGTATCACCAGCGAAAAATACTTGATAATCGCCAATGGTAATGACCCAACTGGCCCATAATGTTTCTAACCTATCGTCTAGACCTCTTGCAGACCAGTGCTGCGAAGGGGTTGCGTGGATCTGTGTGTTCGTATTAGCTTGTTGCATATCCCACCAGTCCATTTCAATCACTCTTTTGGGATTAATTCCGGCATCGACAAACCATGCTTTTAGTCCTAGAGGGACGTAATATTGTGGTGTGTTACCTAATTGCATAATCGTAGCGGTATCTAAATGATCGTAATGGTTATGTGAGATTACGACAATATCAATATCCGGTAATTGACTGTAATTCATCATGTGAGGGACATAACGCTTGGGACCGGTAAAACTAAATGGAGACGCATAATCACTAAAAATAGGATCGGTTAATACCGTCACACCTTGATGTTGCAATAAAAACATGGAATGCCCTAACCAGGTAACTTGTCCTGCTGTGCTGGGATTGTGTAGGCGTTCAATATTGACGCTTTGAGTGGGTACTTGCGCAGCTAGAGCTTGGTGATCAGCCCACTGTTCAGGACCAAACAGACGCATGTTAACAAAACTAAAAAAATTTTTATCACCATCATCGATGTATAAATTTTTGAATCCCTCTGGGGTGTGATGCGCCGGAGTTTCTAATGACTTTACACTGGGAAGCTCCGCCGTTGATGAGTCGCATCCGGTACTGACTAATGCGGTGCTAAATACAGCAATTAACATGACGAAAGTTTTTAAATACATGGTTTGGCGTTCCAATAAATCAATTAATATCTTGTTATACGTCGGTTTTGTGTAAAAGAATCATTTAGAAACATTTGTATACTTGTCTATCACCGGTAAAAAATGGCAAAATTACTAAAAATTAAAATACAGGACATCGAATGACACGAAGATTACATATTGCAGCATTGGGTATGATGGGCGCTTTATTACTTACTGCTTGTCAATCAACTCAAACTGAGAGCAATGACGATACCAATGCCAACAACCCTTTACGGGGACAAGCATTAGTGAATACCAATCAAATCAAAGCACACCTGGGTTATTTAGCAAGTGATGCACTTGAAGGGCGTTTACCGGGGTCAACCGGGCATGAAGCCGCTTCTGCTTACATTGCCGCAGAATTTGCAAAATATGGTCTGGAGCCTGCCGGTGATAATGGCACATATATGCAACGTATTACGTTCCGTAACGCCAGCTTGGTACAAGCATCACCAACGATGTCGATTTTCTATGGCGATACCAACATTGAGCTGCAATACCCGAAAGATTTTTTGACGGGTAAATCCATGCTAGAAACAAAATCAGATGTAACGGCTGATATGGTGTTTGTTGGCTTTGGTGTTGTTTCTGCAGAATACGGCATTGATGATTATGCTGGATTGGATGTTGAAGGCAAAATTGTCGTTAGCGTACCGGGTCGTCATACCACACTGCCAAATGAAGAAGGGGCGCATATTTCTTCTGGTGCCGAGCGTCAGCGCTATGCTGTTGAGCGTGGTGCGGTTGGCATGATCACCGTACAGACACCAAAATCGGAAGAGAACCGTCCTTATTCTCGTTCGCTTAACTACATTCATGCCGTATCGATGGATTGGTTAGATGATAAAGGCACAGCTTCTAAAGCATCTCCTCAACTGAAAGGTTCGGCTGTATTAAACATCGAAACCTCTAAGCTGTTGTTTGCCAATGCAGCGATGACATTAGAACAAGTGTGGGCAAGCATGGAAGATGGCAGTTCGCCTAAAGGCTTTGATCTGAATGCGGCGGTTCGTTTAAGTAAAGAGACCGAACATAAAGATATTACTAGCCCTAACGTGGTCGGAATAATAAAGGGGTCAGATCCGATTTTACAGAATGAGTATATTTTATATAGCGCGCACTCTGATCACTTAGGTATCTCAAAATCGGTAGAAAAAGATCGCATTAATAATGGTGCAATGGACAACGCAGGTGGTACAGCCATCATGCTAGAAACTGCGCGGATGTTTGCTAGTCTTGCTGAAAAGCCAAAGCGTTCGATTTTGTTTGTCGCAGTTACAGCCGAAGAAAAAGGCTTACTTGGTTCGGATTATTATGCTCAGCAACCAACGGTACCATTAAAACAAATTGTCGCTAATGTAAATTTGGACATGCCAATCTTGACCTTTGATTTTGCGGATGTAATTGCCTTTGGTGCCGAGCACAGCACGATGAAACAATATGTGGGTCAGGCCACCGCAAAACATGGCATTGCATTGAGCGATGATCCGTGGCCAGAAATGAACTTGTTTACTCGCTCTGATCATTACAGCTTTGTAAAGCAAGGGATCCCATCGATTTTCTTAGTCACGGGGATCACTTCTAATGATCCTAAAGATGATGCTGAAAACATGTTGATGAATTTCTTAAAAACCCATTATCACAGCCCAAGTGACGACTTGTTTCAACCATTTAATTGGACTGCGGCGTTTAACTTTACGCAAGTGAATTTCTCGATTGGTTATGAAATGGCAAATGACGCTGAACGTCCAATGTGGAATGCGGATAGCTTCTTTGGCCAAACCTTTGGTAAGTCTTATAATCTTGTGAAGTGAGTTACTGAATGATCTGACAAAATAGTGAGATCCAACACCTAAAAACGCCCAGTCACAGGGCGTTTTTTTTTGCTGTTTTGGTTGGCATGATAAAACTACGGTTTATGCAAAATACAATGCCTTTATTCCCGCCCACTGCTCCGCAAATAACTCCGTCGGTTTACGACTAAATTCACTGCGAATGAAAGTACTGATACGCCCATCGGCATAACACACTAATAAACTGGCCAATACGGCTTCATCAACGGGCAAGGTTTTACCATCACGGACTTTGCGTTCACGTAAGACTTGTTTAAGTTGAGTTTCTAGACGTTCGAAGATCTTAGCTACACGACCGCGTAATTTATCCCGCTCACCGGTTAACGCATCACCATGTAAAATACGTGCAATACCAGGATTTTTCTCTGCAAAACCAAGTACTAAATGCATAATCAGTTGGCAGCGATTGGCGGTATCTTTTTCTTCATTAATGATCTTGTTTATTCGAGTAAATAACGTTTCTTCAACAAAATCAATCAAGCCTTCAAACATTTTCGCCTTACTAGGGAAGTGACGATATAACGCGGCTTCTGATACGCCGACTTGTTCTGCTAATTTAGCCGTCGTAATACGTTGACCATTATGACTTTCAAGCATACTGGCTAAAGTTTGTAAAATTTGTGCCCGGCGGTTAATTTTTTTTGGAGTAGCCATGTGTTAATCCTTTAAGTCTCATTCTGTAGGTTAGCTAGTGATTACTTACGTACCTGATTAGTTAATATTGTAAGGAGTTGCGTTGCTAATGCAAGTTTATCTTGCTTAGGTAATACCATTTGCGCGTCAGCAGTAAATACGGTTAACGCATTATCGTTTTGGTTAAAGCCAATATCGGGTTGCGACACATCATTGGCTGCGATCATATTGAGTTTTTTACGCGTTAATTTACCGCGGGCATAGCGTTCTACATCATGCGTTTCTGCCGCAAAGCCTAAGGTGAAAGGAGGCGATGGTAGCGCAGCTACATCGGCTAAAATATCCGGGTTTTTGACTAGCGTAAGCGTCATTTCATCATTGTCTTTTTTGATTTTTTGACTGGCAATATCGGCGACGCGATAATCCGCGACTGCTGCACAGGCGATAAAAATATCACATGATTGTCGTACCGCATGCATCACCGCTGCATGCATATCGACGGCACTTTGCACTTGAATCACCTTGCAGCCCATTGGTACTGGAATATCTACGGGTCCCGACACAAGTGTAACTTCAGCTCCCATGGCTAATGCCTGAACGGCTAAACAGTAACCCATTTTGCCACTACTATGATTGGAAATATAACGCACCGGATCAATCGCTTCGCGTGTGGGACCTGCCGTAATTACGATATGCTTACCAGCGAGTAATCCGGGAGTGTCTTGAGAACCTTCGGAAGGTTCGTTAGTCGCAGTCGCGGCGGTCTTCTCGTTACCAGAAAGCGCTTTGAGCGCTGCAACGGCTTCATCTAGCATCTGCGCAATGTCAACCGTTTCGAGCATTCTGCCATACCCGATATCACCGCACGCTTGTTCGCCAGAGGCTGGCCCAAAACAAGTGATCCCACGTTCAGTAATTGTTTTAAGGTTAGCTTGAGTTGCCGCAGCGGCCCACATTTGTTGATTCATCGCAGGGGCAATAAAGATGGGTGCAGGCGTAGCAAGTACCAACGTCGTTAATAAATCATCTGCCATCCCGTGTGCAAGTTTTGCTAAGCAATGCGCGGTTGCAGGAGCAATTAATAGGACATCAGCCCAGCGGGCTAGTTCGATATGACCCATGCCAGCTTCGGCTTCCGGATCAAGCAAATGTTGATGCACAATATTACCGCTCACGGCTTGGAGGGATAACGGGGTAACAAATGCCGCAGATGATGGTGATAACACCACACGCACATTTGCCCCTAGGCCAGTTAATTTTCTCACCAAGTCAGGTGCTTTATAGGCAGCTATCCCACCGGTAACACCTAGTAACACATTGACGCTCTGTAATGCCATAATTTTCTGCTTCACTTACGTATGACCGAAACTCAACATCGTTCGGTAATGACTGAATTTTTTCCATTATGTGGATAAAAATACGATTTGCCAACATTTTTTTAATTAGGGAGTACTAACATGGAAAGACAGGTAGCTAGTGACTGTAGGGTCGCAAATAGAGAACATTTCCCCGTTTTAGCACGCGGACATATTAGTCAGTGGAGCGACAGCCAATTATTGGGATTTATCCTGCAGCAACGGCACTCGCCACAAAGTAGCTTGCACATGGCGAACCAGCTATTGCAAGAACTCGGTTCCTTGCATGGAGTCTTGAACGCCAGTCAAAACGTACTGTGCTCAGTGCCCGGTGTTGGGCCTAAAAAGTATATTCGCTGCCAAGCTATTGTTGAGTTGCATAAACGCACTAGCGTGCAGCATGTTGAGCGGATGATGAAGCTGGACTCGGTAGATGAGAGCAAAGCATTTTTTATTAGCCAGTTACAATATTATCAGCATGAATGTTTTGCGGTGGTATTGCTCAATAGCCAGCATGAGTTTTTGCATTATCGAGAATTATTTACAGGCACAATCAATTCTGCATCGGTGTACCCACGCGAGATCGTTAAATATGTGGTGGATTATAACGCTGCCAACGTATTGATTGGCCACAATCACCCAAGTGGATCACCGGAACCGAGTCAGGCTGATATAGCGATGACCCAAAAAATAGTAGAAGCATTGGGGTTAATTGATGTGCAAGTATTGGATCATATTGTAGTTGGAGTAGGAAATGCAGTATCATTAGCACAAAGAGGCTGTTTGTAGTGAATTATGAAATTATCCGTTATTTTTTCCACGTATAACTCTCCGGATTGGATGGAAAAAACCTTGTGGGGTTTGCATTATCAAACTTACCAAGACTTTGAAATTGTCATCGCTGATGATGGATCTGATGCTGAAATCAAAGCACGTATTGAGCAGTTTGAACGAGACTCAGGGCGCAAGATCACCCATGTGTGGCAAGAAGACGATGGTTTTCAAAAAACACGGATATTAAATAAAGCACTTTTAGCCACGACCGGCGAGTATATTGTATTTACGGACGGTGATTGTGTGTGTCGCAAAGACTTTTTACAAGTACATGTTGATAATGCACAACCGGGTTATTTTTTATCTGGCGGCTACTTTAAATTGCCGATGGCGGCGTCAAATGCAATTACACGAGAGCATATTGCCTCGGGTTTAGCATTTGATGTTGATTTTTTAGTTGACCATGGCCTCAAACCGAATTATAAAACGCTGAAATTAACTGCCACGGCCACTAAGGCTAAATGGTTAAATCGAATGACACCGACATCACCGACGTGGAATGGACATAATGCATCAACATTTCGTGACTTAATTTTCGCGACGAATGGGTTTGATGAGCGGATGCAATATGGTGGTGAAGATCGTGAGATGGGCGAGCGCTTGTTTAATATGGGGATCAAATCCAAGCAAATTCGCTATTCTGCGATTTGCATTCATTTAGACCATGCCCGGGGCTACGTAAAGCCAGAAATGATCTCTAAAAACAAGGCGATACGAAAATATACTAAAGAAAATAAGGTGTTGCGCACACCTTTCGGGATTGAAAAAGATTAAGTAATTCTACGAAATAGTTTGCTTTTGAATATTAAATACTGTATAAAATGCGCCCTCTTATTCGGAACTGTGTGTCTCTAATCCAGCAGCTGTTTCGATAATTATTAAAGTTGTTCTGGAGACAAATACTATGGCTAAAGTATGTCAAGTAACAGGCAAGCGTCCTGCAGTTGGTAATAACCGCTCACACGCTCGTAACGCGACTCGTCGTCGTTTTTTACCAAATTTACAAACTCACCGTTTTTGGGTTGAGTCTGAAAACCGTTTCATCAAATTACGTCTTACTGCAAAAGGTATGCGTATTATTGATAAGAAGGGCATCGATTCAGTATTAACTGAAATGCGTGCTCGTGGCGAAAAAGTTTAAGGAGCTAGATTATGCGCGATAAAATTAAATTAGTATCTTCTGCTGGCACTGGTTTCTACTACACCACAGACAAAAACAAGCGTAACATGCCTGGAAAAATGGAGATCAAAAAGTTTGATCCTAAAATCCGTAAGCACGTTATGTTTAAGGAAGCTAAAATCAAATAACTTTTGGTTTTGTCTCCACGAAAGCCCGGTTTTATACCGGGTTTTTTGCGTTTACTCAAAAAAATTGGTAACGGCTCATGATCCGCATGCAGACACGAACATGAAATAACTTGATCATCTTTGTGATGCTCGGCATGTTAATGTTGTTTTTTGTGTTAAACCAAAAAATTAATACCCCGCAGGATATCCCAGCCCAATTGTTGATCCCTCATGAGATGCAGTTGACTCGTTGGCAAAGTGCAGGCATAGATTTACAGCGAAACTCACAAGGCGGCTTTACCGAGACCAATAGCAATCAGCTTAGTGAGACTGCGATTAATGTCATTCGTTTGCCGCAGCAAACATTGCTGCAACTAAATGAACGCTACTATGTACTATTAAAACCGGAAGGCGTGTATTTGATCCCGTAGTTAGATCTTTGCGTAAATCTCTGTAATATAAATACTCCCCCACCTAATTTGGAGCCCTCATGCCAGAGTTACCTGAAGTTGAAGTCAGCCGTCAAGGCATCGAGCCAGGCTTGGTTGGCCAAACCATCAGTGAAATTGTTGTGCGAACTGCAAAACTACGTTGGGCGGTACCAGAAGCAATTCATCAAACACATGGGCATATTATTCGCAGCGTAACGCGTCGTGCGAAATATCTGTTTATCAATACGGACGCCGGCAGTGTGATTTTGCATTTAGGGATGACGGGGTTTTTACGGGTATTTGCACAAACGACGGCGCTTAAAAAACACGACCATCTCGATATCAACCTAAGTAACGGTCAATGTTTGCGTTTTAATGATGCGCGTAAATTTGGTGCGTGTTTATGGCAAGGGATAGATGATGAGCCACATGTTTTATTGTCCGCATTAGGACCTGAACCTTTGACCGATGATTTTACACAAGATCATCTACATACCAGAGCCAAAGGACGTACCTGCACGGTTAAGCAATTTGTGATGGATAATAAAAATGTTGTTGGTGTGGGTAATATTTATGCCAATGAAGCATTGTTTCTCGCCAAAATCGCACCCAAGCGAGCGGCGGGTAAAATCAGTGCGCAGCGCTACCGCGTCTTAACGGGTTATATTAAAGAAGTGTTGGCTGCAGCAATAGTGCAAGGTGGGACGACCCTCAAAGATTTTTCACAAGTAGATGGCAATCCGGGCTATTTTAGTTTGCATTTAAATGTCTATGGTCGAGCAGGAGAGGCGTGCCGTATCTGTGAATCAGAAATCAAGTCCATGATGATCGGGCAACGCAACACGTTTTGGTGCCCGAGCTGTCAACGCTAGTTACACGCGCTATGCAGGTGGATGCAAGCGCTTGTCTAAAGCCTCTTTGACGACAGGATGAACGAACTGGTCGACATTGCCATAATGCAACGCGACTTCTTTCACTAACGTCGATGAGATAAATGAGTTTTCTTCGGCTGGTGTTAAAAAAACACTCTCTAAATTGGGATTTAGGCGTCGATTCATATTGGCGAGTTGGAACTCATATTCAAAATCAGATACCGCTCGCAAACCTCGAATTAAGACTGTTGCATTTTGTTGTTTGGCAAAATCAGCTAACAAACCGGTAAACCCCATTACTTCAACATTGGGTAAATGATGGGTGATTTCGGTTATCATCGCAACACGCTCTTCGAGACTGAACAAGGGTTTTTTCGATGGATTCGAGGCGATCCCCACAATCATATGTTCAAACATGTCCGCCCCACGCTCAATCAAATCGGCGTGACCGTTAGTGATTGGATCGAAGGTTCCTGGATAAATAGCGCGAGTTTTCATAAATTTCCTTGTCTTACATTTACACTCACGTTAGCCAACAACACGCTGATATGCAACTAAAAATCTGCGTAAATTAAATCCGTAACGTCATCAGTTTATCATTAATCTCAGAAAATACCGTTGCTGCATCGTTCTGTAGCTGCGTCTGGTAGCCTAAGAGCAGCGCTGCCCAATCATCAACACTAACATGGTAGTTTGTATGTAATGTTTGTTGTTTGCGAATAGAGCGGGCTAGGCGAGCAATATTGTCGATTGGCCAAGCTTTTACTATTTTCGATGGTTTTAGTGTAAATAAATCGCACTTATCAAAATCAATCAGCCACAGTTGGTCTTGCTTATCTAATAAGATATTTTCAATATTTAAATCATGATGATCGACACCGGCTAAATGCATCCGCGCAATAGTATGACCTAACGCTGTCCATATATGTAAGGGTAATGACTGCTGCAACAAATACGCGTGTAAATCTTGTGCATCAGTAATGCGTTCAATGAGGATCGCATTACGATAACTGGCCCCAAAATGTCGAGTGATCAGTCCTGCGATAGGACGTGGTACCGGTAAATCACAGCGACGCATATACTCTAGCAGCGCCATTTCTCGATAAACTCGGGTACGCGTATTGCCGGTAAACCAAAATGATTGGGTGATTAATTTGGCAATCAAGCCACCGCGAAAATAGCGGCGCAGTACCATATTAATACCATGGTGTTGAATAAAATAAGTGATCCCGCGCCCAGTATTCGTGCCTGTTATTTTATTTTGAGCTTGCCAGTACTCAGGATTAAACCAGTCTTTTGTTGGCCCGTCATCGGCATCATCTCTTTGTGCTTGATTTGAGGTATGAGTAGGCACAATTAAATATTGTCCAGAGGCATGAGAGGCTTGGATTGACCATGCTTTTGGTGACAACGTTAATGGTGTACTGGTGAGCTCAGACATAAATAAAATAGCAATTTGATGGATGACATTGACAGGTATTGTACGTAAAATTATGCTATAACGCTGTAAAAAATACCAACTAAGAATCCCCTATGTCTCAATCAATTTGTATCATGCGCCTTTCTGCTATCGGTGATGTCTGTCATGCCGCAGCAATGGTGACGCGGATCACGCAAGCGTGGCCGGATACAAAGGTGACATGGGTTATTGGTAAAATCGAACATCAACTCGTCAAAGGTATGCTCAATGTCGAATTTATTGTGTGTGACAAAGCTCAACCCGACGCGCGAGCTCAATTAAAAAAGGCGTTAGGCGGACGTGAATTTGATGTGTTGTTATTAATGCAGGTGGCATTGCGTGCCAATTGGTTTGCTTCGGTGATCAAGGCTAAACGCCGCATAGGATTTGATTGGGCACGCAGCAAAGAAGGCCATTGGCTTTTTACTAATGAACGTATCGCAGCTACGAAACACACCCATGTACTCGATGGGTTTATGCAGTTTGCGGATAAGATCGGCGTGCCTGCAATGCCGTTAGATTGGGCTATCCCAATTGATGCCCAAGATCGCGAGTGGGCACAACAGCAAGCGAATCAATTTGGGCGTTTTGTCATTATTGCCCCTGCTGCTTCAAAAGCAATGCGCAATTGGACGGCAGCAGGCTATGCCAATATTATCGCGCAACTCATCGAACATAATATTACCCCTGTGATTTGTGGTGGGCCGGGTCCGGTGGATGCCGACATTAGCCAAAACATCCTTGCGTTATGCTCACAAAAGCAGCACGCCAAATTACATAATTTAGTCGGGATAACCAGTTTAAAACAGATGCTTGCATTGATGGCTTTGGCGGATTGTGTGGTCGCGCCTGATACGGGACCGGCACACATGGCAACGACAGTTCGCACCCCTGTAGTAGGCTTGTATGCACATTCTAACCCATTGCGAACGGGTCCTTATCTCACAATAAATCAAACAGTTAGCGTGTATGAAGAGGCGATACAACAAGAATTTGGTCAATCTTGGCAGCAATTACCCTGGGGCACGCGTGCCAAAGGAAAAGACTGGATGTCGCATCTTAAATCCACAACGGTATGGGACAATATAGCCACACTTATCCACATTTAAACGTCAAGCTTGTATGAGAATGACCGATATATTTCTATAAGTTATTTAATGTTAACTATAATTATTAGATAGCACACTGATAGAAACAAATATCGACAATGGAGTTGTCCAGTATTGAAGCGTGACCGCGTTGACCCCATTTCGATTTTTCGCATTGATGAATGTGTTAGGCCTTATGCTTGCCATCGTAAGTCTAACCTTGTTGCTTTCAATCCATGCATACGCAGCGTTGCAACCCAGCAATCAACCCAGTAATGTTCAAAGCACCGGTGCTCAAGACCGTGCTTCAGATCAAACTCATCCACCTCAAGTTATTCTTAACCATCCAACTTTTCCGGAAATTTCAGAGCAATTTTTACGTGAAGTGTTTTCTGGAAAAATGCGTCATTGGCCTGATGGTAAACTTATTCAGGTCGTTGTTCTGAAGTCTGATAGTCCGCTGCATCAAGCATTTATTCAATTACGTTTGCGGATGTTTCCCTACCAAGTTCAGCGTTTGTGGAACAAGCGGATCTACTTGGGGCGCGGCGACCCACCTATTGTCGTAAATGATATCAATGCAATGCGGGCGATGGTGTTGAACACGCCGGGAGCGATTGGCTACCTAACACCCGAGCTATCTTCTTAGTAATGGGGTTGTGGGGATGTATGATCTCGCTCTTGGTGAATGCGCAAGACGCGGTCTCTAGGCCGTCTGCTCGTTCGCAAGTTAACGGTTTTGCCGCGCAGGGAATGGTGAAAACCAATCACAGTAGTTATACTAATGAAACCAATAAACTGTCGTTTCGGCTAACTGAAATAGGGCTAAATAGTCGCTTTAAAATTAATGATTCTTGGTCGCTTGCTGGACAAATTGTGTACTTGGATGTGGGTAACCGATATGCCAAAGGGGGACGTGTAGATTATGTGTTTGTAGATTGGGAGCCTAGTTTATTTGATGACGCCAATTGGTCATTCAAAGCCCAGGTCGGTCGGGTTAAAAATAACCATTGGCTGTACGCTAGTACACGCGATGTACCGCATACGCGATTGAGTACTATTTTGCCTCAATCGGTGTATTTTGATGGTTTTCGTGATGTCGCATTAGGCAGTGATAGGGTGGCATTACAACTAGTTCATCTAAGTCCCTTTGGGACATGGCAATACAAATGGAGTTATGGCGCTTCGCCAATTAATAACGCCCAGCGAGACCAATTATTTTCTCCCTTAGCGAAGGGTAAGTTAAGTCAAGATTATACGCACCAAATGAGTGTTTACTTTGCCCCTAATAATACCAATATTGAAGTGGGGCTCAGTGTCTTGGATTCTGATTTTCGTTATGCAGCTAATGTAGCTGGCCATGATCCTTTTGTGAATGGCAGTGCAACATCCCAACGCGTCATGCTCCATGGGCAATATTTTGCTGAAAACTTGGAGCTATCGGCGGAGATCATGCGTGAGCGTGGCGTCTTTAAGGATGCATTATTCACAGGTTTTAGCTCCGATCAATTTGGTGACGGAGGCTATGTGCAATGTCGGTACTTATTGAACCCTAAACACAGTGTTATTGCACGAATAGATCTTTACGATATGAACGAAAATGATCGCTTGGGCAAACGTATCCCGTTACAAACTCAAGGCGTTGTGCCTGAGTATTTTACCTATATGGATCAAGCTACCTTAGGATGGCAGTGGCACATTGCTGAACAATGGCAGCTACAAACGGACGTTCATCTCATTAAAGGCTCCGGTCGGTTAACGCCTATTTTGTTTCCCGATCCCGTCTTAAATCCGAATAAATATTGGACCATGTGGTCTATGCAATTGATGTATTGGTTTTAATGATGCCTAAATTTATCAGTATTGGACAAAAAATATTAATGTTGATACTCGTATTGCTGTTTGCAACAGCAATTAACGTATTTGCGCTTAAATGATCAGCTCGCCGATGTGTGGTTATATGATGCACAACATGGGCATCATGGTTGTCGCAGAAGGCATAGAAGATGTGCGTCAGTTCAATTGGTTACGAGATATGAAATGCGATAAAGCCCAAGGGTTTTATATCGCCAAACCTATTCCAGAGTATGAGTTGATGAAAACCTTACCGAGTATGGTTAAGGATAACGTGTGGCAAGGCAGCTATGCCAACAGAGTTGCAGATAACGATAAGACTGGACATCAGCAACTATCAAATTTTTAAATCTTTGTTACATCTTTTATTTAAGTTCACTATCGCCATCTTTCGTTGTGCATTAGAATAGATTGATATTCGCCACAACGACAGATGGAAAAAACGATGCCACAGAGTTTCGAGCACCACCTACAAGCACAAATCGATGGGATAAAAGCCGAAGGTTTGTATAAGCAAGAACGGATTATCACTTCCCAACAACAGGCCAATGTTGATGTAGGCGGGCAGTCCGTGATCAATTTTTGCGCCAATAATTACCTCGGTTTAGCTAATCACCCTGATTTAATCGCCGCCGCCAAAGCCGGCCTCGATAGCCATGGTTTTGGTGTGGCGTCAGTTCGCTTTATTTGCGGCACGCAAGATATTCATAAAACATTAGAAAACAAAATTTCTGCCTTTTTGGGCATGCAAGATACGATATTGTATCCGTCCTGCTTTGATGCCAATGGCGGTTTATTTGAAACCATTCTGACGGCAGAAGACGCCGTGATTTCTGATGCACTGAATCATGCCAGTATCATTGATGGTGTGCGCTTATCCAAAGCCAAACGTTACCGCTATGCTAACAATGATATGGCGGCATTAGAAGCGCAACTCCAGCAAGCGGTTGCTGATGGCGCACGCTATAAATTGATTGCCACCGATGGCGTGTTTTCGATGGACGGGGTGATTGCGAATTTACGAGGGATCTGTGATTTGGCCGATAAATATGATGCGCTGGTGATGGTTGATGATTGCCATGCGACTGGGTTTGTTGGTGCTAATGGTCGTGGTTCACATGAGTATTGCGATGTGCTGGGACGCGTCGATATTTTAACTGGCACGTTAGGCAAAGCTTTAGGTGGCGCATCTGGCGGCTATACCTCAGGTAAAAAGCCCGTGATCGAATGGTTACGTCAACGCTCTCGGCCGTATTTGTTTTCTAATTCGGTTGCGCCTCCGATTGTTACTGCGGCGATCAAAGTCTTTGATATGATGGAGCAAGGTGCAGACCTTCGTTCTCAGTTGAACTCTAATGCGGCACGTTTTCGCTCTCGCATGAGCGCAGCGGGCTTTACTTTAAGCGGGCAAGACCATGCGATTATTCCGGTGATGTTAGGCGATGCTAAATTAGCGTCGAGTATGGCAGATAAGCTATTACAACGTGGTATTTATGTCGTCGGGTTTTCGTTCCCGGTTGTGCCACAAGGACAAGCGCGTATTCGTACACAAATGTCAGCAGCACATAGTTTAGAACAGGTTGATACCGTGGTGGACGCGTTTATTGAAGTAGGTCGTGAACTCGGGGTGATTGCATGAAGTCACTTGCGAAGCTATATGACAAACCGGGGATCTGGTTAAATGACGCGCCGATGCCTGAGTTTGGGCCGAATGATTTGTTGATTAAAATTCGCAAAACGGCTATTTGTGGCACGGATATGCATATTTTTAATTGGGATACGTGGTCACAAAAAACGATCCCAGTACCGATGATTGTCGGTCATGAATATGTCGGAGAAGTCGTTGCTATGGGCAGTGAGGCACGCGGATTTATCATTGGCGATCGCGTATCAGGTGAAGGGCATATTACCTGTGGGCATTGCCGTAACTGTCGAGCTGGACGCCGCCACTTATGCCGCAACACTGAAGGGGTTGGGGTTAATCGTCAAGGTGCGTTTGCAGAATATTTGGTGATCCCTGCGTTTAACGCCTTTAAAATTCCGGATAATATTAGTGATGAGCTAGCCTCAATTTTTGACCCATTTGGTAATGCCGTACATACCGCGTTATCTTTTGATTTGGTAGGTGAAGACGTCTTGATTACGGGGGCGGGTCCTATTGGGATTATGGCTGCTGCCGTTGCCAAACACGTCGGTGCTAGGCATGTGGTAATCACGGATATTAATCCTTACCGATTGGCTCTCGCCAAAAAAATGGGCGCGACGCGCGCGGTGAATGTCGCACACACCCCGTTAGCAGAGGTCATGGCTGAACTGGGCATGACCGAAGGGTTTGATGTGGGCTTAGAAATGTCCGGCGTGCCGGTGGCATTTAGTGATATGCTAGCAAAAATGAATCACGGTGGAAAAATAGCGATGCTTGGTATTCCCCCAGATAATGTGTCGATTGATTGGAATCAGGTGATTTTTAAAGGATTGACGATCAAGGGGATTTACGGTCGAGAAATGTTTGAAACATGGTACAAGATGGCGAGTTTAATCCAAAGTGGCTTGGACTTAAGTCCGATTATTACGCATGAGTTCCCGCTGGCTGAATTTGCCAAAGGGTTTGAGACCATGAATTCAGGTCAATCAGGTAAAGTGATCCTCGATTGGCAATAAGCAGTTACAATGAATATGATTAATATGGGAAGTATAACAATGGGAAACTTTGAGCACATTAGTGTCGAACAGGCTAAAGCAATGATGGCAACGAAAAAAGTTGCAGTCGTCGATATTCGTGATGAGAGTATGTTTAATCTTGCACATATTCCAAACTCTTTGCATTTGCATGGCGGAGTAATGACACAGTTTATGCAAGAGACTGATGAAGACACCCCCGTAATTGTAACCTGTTATCATGGGGTCAGTAGCCAGCCAGCCGCACAATATATTACGGAGCAAGGCTACACCAACGTGTATAGCCTGGACGGAGGTTTTACTCAGTGGCAAAGCACGTATCCTGAAGATATCGCAACGATCACCGAGTAAGCTTATGCAAATGTTGGTGTGTTTTAGTCGCCCTCAACCGGCGCACATGTTGATGGATTATTTAACGGCACAACGGATCTCTTCCATTGTCCGTGAAGTGGAAGGTCAATATTGCGTTGAGTTAGAGCACGAGCAGGATATGGCTCAGGCTAAAGCGATCACTGAGCATTTTGTAGATGCACCAAATGATCCTCGTTATCAAGCCGCAAGTTGGGATAACGGTAGCGTTGATAGCAGCATTACCGCCGCTTCCAAGCAATCAACCCAGCGTTGGTTAAAAAGTCCAAACACGATTGCACAATTACGCACGTTCCCGTTAACTTATTTGGTTCTGACCCTAAATATAATCGTGTTCGCCTTAATGAGTGTCAGTTACGAAACACGTTTGTGGGTTGATTCGCATTTGTTTATTGTGCCATTTAATGAACTACAACAAACCTCCCAATGGTGGCGGTTACTGACGCCTGATTTTTTACATTTTTCATTATTGCATATCGCGTTTAACTTGTTGTGGTGGTGGATATTGGCGCGGCCGATTGAGCAATATTTAGGAAAAGTCAGTCTGATTATCACATTTATCATTATTTCGTTATCGGCTAACATCAGTCAGTTGTATTTCGGTGGGCCTAATTTTGGAGGCATGTCCGGTGTCGTGTATGGACTACTCGGTTTTACTTGGTGGCTGGGTTGGCTCAAACCCCAATGGGGCTTTAAAGTACAACCTCAGATTGTCGGCTTTATGTTGGTCTGGTTAGTGATTGGCTATGCCGATGTGCTATTTGTGTCAATGGCCAACACAGCACATACACTCGGTTTAGTGTCCGGTTGTTTGTTGGCGCTTCTATGGTCAGTAATCGGATCGCGGCTTGGGGCTAAACGTTAGTCATTACGTATTATACAAATACTTAGTAAACAATAAGTCCTTGATCACCCCTTCACCCAACTCTGATTTGAGTGCCATGCGCAGCTCTTTCAAAATCTCAAGTCGCAAGGCTTCACGGGCGGTTAAGGATTTGATCTGGGCTTCGTCTTTTTTGCCAATAACATCAATGATCACAGCGCGCATCAACGGTAGATGGTGTTCTGCATCGGGGATCATGGCTAAATCTGATACCATTAGTTCGATGGCGATGCGCAAAAAGCCAATCCGAGAAGAGTTACCGGTTACATAGTTGGTGACAATGTCGGGATCTAAACTTAAATAACCGACAAGAGCGGGTTCGTCCTATGCTAGACTCGGATTTGCATGGAACAAACAGAAGCAAGCACACAGGGAAATGAATAACAGACGCATCGATAATTCCAATTAAGTAAAAGGTATTTTTAATATATCGGTAAATACGCTAATATCTGTTGGTTTTTATCGGATCATTTCCTATGGAGTCGATGTGTTAGGTCATCCCAATTCCCAGCAACACGCGCCGTTTATCGAATCGTGGGTTGATGCGCCAACGCTTTCGTTAGTAACAGCGGCACACCCCCCCAGCGAAACGTGTCGTGAGTGGCTGCTTAATATTGAATCGTTAACCGAACGCTTAATGCAGCAATGCACGGGCTTTCGTGTTGAAGTGTTAGGGCAATATACCAATGCATCTGGGGTCGGCATTGCTGCGGATGAGATGGCATTAGTTGAGCATCGCTGCGATGAGAGTGCCGATTTGGTGATCCGTGAAGTGGTACTGCGAGGCGATGAACAGCCTTGGGTTTTCGCTCGTTCGATTTTTCCGGTTGCCTTGACCCAAGATGCGTTGCATGCACTGGGCGATCAACCTCTTGGCAAATTGTTATTTAATGATCCGCGGTTTCAGCGCCAGCCATTTATGGTGTCGTTTATGTTGCCTGACGATCCTTTTGTGCAATACCTGTTAACCCATAAAGTTATTTCGGCTGAGGCGCTTGAGTTGCATCTTCACAAACATGCAGGCATTTGGGCGCGGCGTTCGGTCTTTACCTATTTGGAGCATCATATCTTAGTTAATGAAATCTTTTTACCTGGAGCGCCCGCTTATGCATAGCCTCAAAGGCATGTGGTTGTTAATGCGTATGGATAAGCCGGTGGGCATATATTTGTTGTTATGGCCAACATTATGGGCGCTATGGTTAGCATCAGTTGGCATGCCGGATTGGGATGTTTTGGTAATTTTTGTGCTGGGCGTGGTTGTGATGCGCGCCGCAGGGTGCGTCATTAATGATATTGCCGATCGCAAGATTGATGGGCATGTTAAACGCACGGTTGCTCGACCTTTAATTACTGGGCAAGTGAGTCTAAGACAAGCATGGGCATTATTTACCGGCTTGTTATTGTGCGCACTGGTATTGGTATTACAACTGAATATCCAAACGCTCTATTTGTCCTTTGTTGCAGTGTTATTAGCGAGTGCTTACCCCTTTCTGAAACGCTACACGCATTTGCCGCAAGTTGCTTTAGGTGCGGCATTTAGTTGGGCTATCCCAATGGCATTTATGGCAGTTAATCAACATGTACCGCTATGGGCTTGGTGGTTGTATGTGGCAAATTTAGCGTGGACGGTGGCCTACGATACCCAATACGCAATGGTTGATCGGGATGATGATCTCAATATCGGTGTTAAATCTACCGCCATTTTGTTTGGTCGCTATGATGTCGTTTGGATTGCGGTGTTACAGTTGGTGACGTTAGGAAGTTTAGGCATGGTTGGGTTGTTACTTAGTTTGCCAATGGTGTACTGGGTATCATTAGCGGTTGTGTGCGGGATGTTTGTATATCACCAACGATTGCTCAAAGACCGAGAGCGTGATGCGTGCTTCAGGGCCTTTATTCACAATCATTGGGCAGGGTTTGTTGTGTGGTTAGGACTCGTCGGGAGCTTTCTCTAAGGCATCAAGACGTTGTTCTAGTGCCATTAGCTTTTCACGCGTGCGCAGTAAAACCTGTGATTGCACGTCGAACTCTTCACGCGTAACAATGTCCATTCGGGCAAGTTGTGCTTGAATGACTTGTTTGACTTTGCCTTCGGTTTCTTCAGCCATTTTCTTCATGCCTTGAGGCATGGAGTCGGTAATAGACTTAGCAAATTCTTCAATTTTCTTTGGATCTAACATGGGGCTTTCCTTAACAAAGTACTTATTTGAGTCGTTATTGTAACCCGATAGGCAAAAGTTTCAATGCAAACTTTTCGTCTGATACGGTATAATCCGCCGCATGAAATTAAATCCAGCTCAAGACCAAGCCGTAAAATTTATCTCTGGCCCTTGCCTCGTATTAGCGGGCGCAGGAAGTGGTAAAACACGTGTAATCACCAACAAAATCGCCCACCTAGTCAGAGAGTGCGAGATGCCTGCACGCTTTATCGCGGCGGTTACCTTTACCAACAAAGCCGCTCGTGAGATGAAAGAACGGGTGACCCAAACCTTGAGTAAAGTCGAAGCGCGAGGCCTAAAGGTCTCGACCTTTCACACATTAGGCTTAACTATCATCAAATCCAACATCAAAGCACTGGGGCTCAAGCCCGGCTTTTCTTTGTTTGATGACAAAGACTCAATGGCGCTGTTAAAGGATCTGACTGAAGTTGAGTATGATGGTGACAAAGAACTTCTGAAATTCTTACAAACCCGAATTTCCAACTGGAAAAACGATTTGTTGTTACCTGAGCAGCTCCTTAAAACCGCGCACTCTAAGGAAGAAAAACAACTCGCGGAATTTTACCGTCAATACCAAAGTCACCTACGTGCATACAATGCGTTGGATTTTGATGATTTGATTTTGATGCCAACCTTGTTGTTAAAGCACAATGAAGCCGCGCGCCTAAAAATCCAATCCAAAATTAAATACTTGTTAGTAGATGAGTATCAAGATACCAACACCTCACAATATGATTTGGTGAAGTTATTAGTAGGGGAACGCCGTCGCTTTACTGTAGTTGGAGATGATGATCAATCGGTGTATTCATGGCGTGGCGCACGACCGAAAAACTTACAATTACTGCAAGAAGATTTTCCTGAACTTAACGTTATTAAATTAGAGCAAAACTATCGCTCGTCTGGGCGGATTTTGCATTGTGCCAATATCTTAATTCAAAACAACCCGCATATCTTTGATAAGACACTCTTTAGTGAGCTTGCGTATGGCGCCAGGTTAAAAGTCGTCGTGGCCAAAAATGAAGATCATGAAGCGGAGCGGGTCGTGGCAGAATTGATTGCACATAAGTTTATTAATAACACGCACTTTAAAGATTATGCCATTTTGTATCGCGGTAATCATCAGTCTCGTGTCTTTGAAAAATTATTAATGACCAACCGTATTCCCTATAAAATCAGTGGTGGTACTTCATTTTTTGGACGTCCTGAGATTAAAGATATCATGGCGTATTTACGCTTAGTGGTCAATCAAGATGATGATAATGCTATGCTGCGGATCATCAATACCCCTCATCGTGGGATTGGTCGAGCAACGTTAGAAAAACTCGGCAACTTTGCCAACGAAAAAAAGACAACTATGTTTAGTGCTGCCTGTGATGATGATTTGCGGGGTGTGTTAGCGGGTCAGGCGTATTTTGCCGTCTCTCAATTTAGCCGGTGGATTGTGGAAGTGTCAGATAATGCCGTGCGTGGCGATACCGAAGCGGTCGTGCGTGATTTGATTAAATCGATTGGCTATGAAGAATGGTTGTATGAACACAGTGCGTCCCCTAAGGCTGCGGAAATGGCCATGGCGAATATTTCGACCTTGTTTAAATGGGTGACCAATATGCTCAAAGGGAGTCCCACCGAGCCTGCAATGAGTTTGTCTGAAGTGGTTAATCGTTTGATATTGCGAGACATGATGGAGCGTGGCGAAGATGACGGTGATGGCGATCAAGTACAATTAATGACATTGCATGCTTCTAAAGGTCTGGAGTTTCCGTATGTGTATATGGTCGGTATGGAAGAAGGTTTGTTGCCGCATCAGTCGAGTATTGATGAAGAAAATGTAGAAGAAGAACGGCGTTTAGCGTATGTGGGTATTACGCGTGCTCAGCGCGAATTAACGTTTAGTATCGCGCGTGAACGTCGGCAATATGGTGAAGTGATTAATCCTGAGCCGAGTCGCTTTTTGTATGAACTACCGAGCGATGATGTGGAATGGGAGTTTGATAAACCTCAAAAAACAGCCGAAGAGCGCCAAGAAACGGGAGTCAAAAGCATTGCAAACTTGCGTGGTATGCTAGGTGGTTAATCCGTTATAAATCCGGTAAGCTTTGCTAACGCCTTTACCTTGGGCATATTCAATGTCCATTTGGTGCATCGCAGCGAGTTGATTGTCATCATCAACGCCATCGACAATTAACCGACATTGCAGTTGATCGGTAATGGCTTTGACTGACTGAATAAACTTTGCATGACGTTGTGAGCGCGGTAATGCGCGCGCATATTGCTTATCAATTTTGACGTAATCAAACGGGATGGCGAACAAATCACTCATCGACGCAATACCACTACCAAAATTATCTAAAATAATGGATATCCCCGCACGTTTAAGCTTTTTCACAGCACTTTGTACTGAAGATGCTCTATTTTGAAAGTTATACTCATCAAACTCTAAGGCGAGATGCTGCGCGTCTATGCCCGATGCACTGATTTTATTGAGCAAAGCTTCCGTCATATGGGCTTGAGTAATATTTTGTACAGAGATATTGACTGCGACAATCGGCGCATTGCCTTGTTTTTCACGTTGACGAATATAGTTAATCGCATAATCGAGTAGCAAAGTATCAATATCGCTTGTCAGTCGGGTCTGTTCGGCAATCCGCCAGAACTTTTCACGCTTGATTGCGCCTAATTCAGGATGGAACCAACGAATAAAACATTCGTAATAAGGCGTCGATAAGTCGGTGAGGTTAACCACGGGTTGTAAAAAGCATTCAAACTCACTTTGTCCGCGAGTAATGGTGCGCTAAGCCACGACTGCGGGTTATTGAGCATAGTCTGCGCAAGAGTGACGGTAATCGCCCCACTTTCGGCTAAGTCCAAGGCTTGCGCAGAATTAATCAGTTCTACCGATCCCGTCGAAAACACATATTGGGTTAAGGTTTTCATTAATTCATCTGGCCCTTGCATAAACGGTTCAGGATGATTGAAGAACACACAGTGTGGTGGATGATCGGCTTCGACTAACATAATAATGCAATTGGGGGCGTTGATGCTGCTTAAGTGGCACGCCGACTAAATCAGAGGGTTTGGTGCCAACAATTTTAATGTTGAGTTCTTTGCAACGTGCATCACGGTTTTCTTGGGTAAGTAATAGTGGCTCGCCACTTCTTACCAAATATTCGGTGATGCTGGATGTCAGTTCCTCGGCAGGATGGCGTGATTCAATCAATTGGTCGTGTTCATCAATAAAGTACGCAAAGTCATATTCTTGCTTGTCATCGTCATGCGCTGAAACTCAGGAAGGAGTTCACGCAGTTCTTCTTGTGATAATTGACCAGTGGTTGATGCCATGAAATATCTGAAGTAATTCAACGATATTAAAAATATAGTACTAAAAGAGAGATTTAGGGAATTTTAGACATAAAAAAAGCCACTTATGTGGCCTTTACATCATTTCTGTTGAAGCAATCGCTTATTCAACACCTTCTATCATGTAATCAATGGCAGCCATGATGTCGTCTTCAGAACAGTCACCACACGCACCCATTGGTGGCATTGCGTTAATGCCTTTGATTGCATTGCGCCAGACGCCTTTTTTGCCTTTTTCGGCAAGACGAGGACCCCAATCACCAGCATTTTGAGTTTTAGGAGCACCTAATACACCAGAGGTATGACATGCTGCACATGCGCCTTTATAAATGTCTTCGCCAGAACGAGGACCAGAAGCAACTGCGCCAGCCGCTGCAGCGCCAGCAATATGCACACTACCGACTGGTTGGATACGGGCTTTAAGATCATCGTTTGATTCGAATGCTTGTACACTAAACAAAGTTAATGCAACGACAGCCAAGGTGACTAACTGTTTTAATTTCATGGGAATATCTCCATTTAGTGGTGTGTAAATTATAATAGACCCTATTATAACGACAAAAGTTGGCGCAGCAATAGCTTTTAGTATTATCTGTGTAAAAGTTGCAATATCATCTAATAATAAGAGTAAACTGCCGCCTGCCATACGCGCCTCACGATCCATTAATCTTCAAAGATACAATCTATAATACCTTTGCGCTCGTGACTAATTATGAATCTGCTGTGCGCGGGTAAAATGGCAGGAAGTGGGGCATGTACTACTAATTGATGAGATGAATAGTTATAGTTAATAGCCGATAGAAATAAGAATCCGCTATTTTGAGCTATAAAACAGTACTTAAGTAGGATACTATATTGCGCTGAAAATTTTATTAGCAACGCCCACTGTCTACTATAGGAATACCATGACAACATCTAAAATTATCTACACTATTACCGATGAAGCGCCGGCATTAGCGACCTTTTCATTATTACCTATCGTTGAAGCGTTTGCCTCAGCTGCCAACGTAGATGTTGAAACTCGTGATATTTCACTTGCTGGTCGTATTATTGCGCATTTTCCAGAATATTTAGCAGAAGATCTGCGCATAGGTGACAGCTTAGCCGAATTAGGCGAATTAGCCAAAACACCTGAAGCGAACATCATCAAATTACCCAACATCAGTGCGTCAATCCCACAGTTACAAGCAGCGATTGAAGAATTAAAAGGCAAAGGTTATACCTTACCAGATTATCCAGAAAGCCCTAAAACACCAGAAGAAGAAGCGATTAAAGCCACGTACGCGAAAGTGTTAGGCTCTGCAGTAAACCCCGTTTTACGTGAAGGTAACTCTGACCGTCGCGCACCTGCGTCAGTTAAGCAATACGCACGTACTAACCCGCATTCAATGGGCGCATGGTCAAGCGATAGCAAATCACACGTGGCACATATGGACGGCGGTGACTTCTATGGTTCTGAGTTATCAGTAACCATCGCGAACGCACAAAACGTGAGTATTGAATTTGTAGCCCAAGACGGTACACGTTCAGTATTAAAAGCAGACCTTGCATTATTAGATGGCGAAATCATCGATGCATCAGTCATGAACAAGCAAGCGCTTGTGGCTTTTTATGAAAAAGAAATCAACGCAGCCAAAGACCAAGACGTTTTATTGTCATTGCACATGAAAGCGACGATGATGAAAGTGTCTGATCCGGTTATCTTTGGTTATGCTGTTCGCGTGTTTTACGCAGACGTATTTGCTAAGCACGGTGCGACATTCGATCAAATCGGTGTTGACGTAAATAACGGTTTAGGTGATGTCTATGCCAAAATTGCTAGCCTAGCGCCAGAACAGCGTGAAGAAATCGAAGCAGACATCCAAGCGGTATACGCGACTCGTCCTGATATGGCGATGGTGGATTCTGACCGTGGGATCACAAACCTACACGTACCAAGTGACGTGATCATTGATGCTTCTATGCCTGCAGCATTACGTGCATCTGGTCAAATGTGGGGCCCAGACGGCAAGCAAAAAGATACCAAGTTCATGATCCCAGATCGTAACTATGCCGGTGTATTCCAGTCAGTGGTGACTTACTGTAAAGCCAATGGCGCATTTGATCCACGTACTATGGGCACAGTGCCTAACGTTGGTCTGATGGCTCAAAAAGCGGAAGAATACGGCTCTCATGACAAAACATTCATCCTATCTAAAGCCGGTACCGTTAATGTAGTAGATGCACAAGGCAATGTCCTTATGTCCCATGCGGTAGAAGAAGGTGATATCTGGCGCATGTGTCAAACTAAAGACATCCCTATCCAAGATTGGGTTAAATTAGCCGTGACACGTGCACGCGCAACGAATGTGCCTGCGATTTTCTGGTTAGATGCTAACCGTGGTCACGACGCACAAATGATCGCTAAAGTGGAGCGTTATTTACAAGACCACGATACCAGCGGATTAGATATTCAAATCATGGAGCCAGTTGCAGCAACTGATTTTACTCTTGATCGTTGTGGTAAAGGCCTTGATACCATTTCTGTAACAGGTAACGTATTGCGTGATTACTTGACTGATTTGTTCCCAATCCTAGAGCTAGGGACAAGTGCTAAAATGCTGTCTATCGTGCCACTAATGAATGGAGGTGGTTTGTTTGAAACTGGCGCCGGTGGTTCTGCACCTAAGCACGTACAGCAATTTAACAAAGAAAACCATTTACGTTGGGATTCATTGGGTGAGTTCTTGGCATTAGCTGCCTCACTTGAGCACTTCAGTAATGTAACGGGTAATGCAAAAGCGAAAGTCTTAGCCGATACGCTAGACCAAGCAACGGCTAAATTTTTACAAGAAAACAAGTCTCCATCACGTCGTGTCAACGAGCTTGATAACCGCGGTTCACATTTCTACCTTGGTATGTATTGGGCAGAAGCGGTTGCAGCGCAAAGTGCGGATGCTGAATTACAAGCAACGTTTGCTCCTATCGCAGCAGCGTTAACAGCGAATGAAGATAAGATTGTTGCAGAGTTAAATGGTGCCCAAGGTCAGCCTGCTGATATTAACGGTTACTACTTTGCTGATCCAGCACTAGCTGCTGAAGCAATGCGTCCAAGTGCGACATTCAACGAAATCTTAGCGCAATTAAACTAAGTTAAAACGTTAGTATAAAGGCACCTTGTTGATAAGTGGAGGCACTTTTCTTAAGGTGCTTTTTTATTTCCTGGCGGAGAATTCAGGTTAATTAGCCTTTAAGTTATTCACTGCTTTTCATCATCGCTTGACGTGGTTTTAGGTTTTCATACTCAGGCATGCGTTTAGTTTGTTTCGCTTTCATTGCTTCCATCACATCCGGCATTTGAAACATACCCGCTTGCCAGGTCGCCATATAATCCAAGCTATCTGCTACCGTATGATCACGCGTGTAGTTGATCATGGTTTTACATCCCGCAACCGCCATCGGTGAGTTTGCCGCGATAGCGTGTGCGATGTTCATTACCTCACTCAGCATAGTGGCTTCATCCGCATATACCGCATTGACAAAGCCTTGTTGTAAGGCTTCTTGTGCGCTCCAATTACGACCTGTATAAGCGAGTTCACGCATTATGCCTGCGGGGATCAGATGAGGTAGACGCTGCAGAGTACCGACATCCGCAGTCATGCCGAGTTGGGTTTCTTTGATGGTAAAAAAGGCATCCTCTGTACAATAGCGACAATCTGCTGCACTGATCATATCTACCGCACCGCCAATCGCACCACCTTGAATGGCGACTAATACTGGCATCCTGACGGTTTCTAAGGCGTTAAACGCATCTTGCAGCCCTAATATTGAGCGACGCATAGTTTCAGCGCGACGGGCAGGCTCACCAGTAAACTGCTTGGCCATATTAGCAAATACAGACAAGTCCATCCCTGCACTAAAATGTTTACCGGTGCTGCTGATCACGATAACCCGCACATCACCACGGGCATCTAACTCACGAACCAACGCGGGTAATTCCAGCCAAAACTCAGGCACCATCGCATTGAGCCGGTCAGGGCAACTTAACCGGATATGAGCAATGTGCTGCGCAATTTGTGTGTCAAAACAAGTGTGGGAGTCGACAAAATGAGATGCGGTGTTATTAGTCATAGGGCTGCTTAGATAAGATGAATTCAATATTAATTAACATACTCGTAACATTAGAGGCCGTCAATATTTGAGCTCGGGTATTTGAGTTTTATACTGGCCTAGGGATGTTAACAGCGGATTCTCCTTCAGCTATTTGTTGAGTGGGCTATTTTGTTATACCATCTACTAAAATCTTCAACGAGAATACTCATCATCATGATGGATGCCAGCACTGCGATTGCGATAATTGAACGGTTGGCGGGACCGGCGACGTTTGAGCGTGGAACCGCAATTTATAATGATCAAGCAATTCTGAGTTTTCATAAAAACCGTAACAAGATCAAAGCGACAGTGCAAAGTGCCTCCGCTCCTGGGGTAAAAGTCTATCAGGTCACCTTAACCATTAAGCCGACTAGCTATGATGGGGGCTGTGATTGTCCTGCTTCAGAGGGCTTTGATTTTTGTAAGCATTGTGTGGCAGTTGCCTTGCAACATGCTGATAAATTAGCGCAACTTGAGGCTGCTCAAGGTGGATCAGCGATAGACCGCATCCAAGCGTTAATTGAAGACATGGATGAGCAGCAAGCCAAAAATGCATTATTAACCTGCATTACGCAAGATGAAGAATCGATCTTAGCTTGGCGATTGCGCGCGGATATTAGCCAAGAGTTCGCAGTGGGCAATACAAAAGGCTCGGTGATCACTGAACTTAAAACGTTGATCACCAAAGCGTTACCTTTTCGGGATGTGTGGCAATACAACAAAGCACGCGCGTATTTTCAACAGGCCCAAGAAAAATTATCTTTGATAATAGGGTTGCTGCAGTACTTGCCAGCTGAGCAAGCACATGCCGTGGCATATCAAATACTTAAGCGTTATGACAAGATCTTTGAACGGGTAGATGACAGTGGTGGATTTCGCTTTGAATTAGAGCATGATATTTTGGCTGCGTTTGCCACTGCCGTACAGCGTTTAACTTGGTCGGTAAGTGTCAAAGCGAATTATTTACTCTCGTTTTATTCACCTGACTTAGATGTGATGGCGTTTACTGATATTCCGCAGCGCTTTATCGCGTCTACCGATGATGAGTTACGTGAGGCGTTTTATACCCAGCTTGAACAAGATGTGACGGCTGAGACTAATGGCAATGACAGGATTAACTTTACTGTCAGTATCAAGATGCATGATCTGTGTGATTATTATGCCGCAAAATCGGATTATTCCAAGGCAATCGAGATTTTTACGCAGGTAGCGTGGCATGCGGATGATTTTTTGCAGTTGGTTAAATGGGCGATTGCTGCGAAAGATGTGACAGTCGCATTGCAGTTTCTTGCCCAAACTAGAGAAACAGATACCTATCAAAAATTGACCAAAGAATGCTTGGCATTGGAAGCTGAGGTGGCCCGTTTGCAAGGTGATCCAGAGGCCGCTATAGAGTTGCAATGGCAAACGTATACCCATTCGCTAGTGCTGGATGATTATATTCAACTACAGGTCCAAATTGCCAAGACCTACCAGCATAGTGACAGTGACTGTGATAGTGACACCGATAGTGAGCTTGTGACAGCCAAACAAACCTGGCAAGACAAGACGTTATTGTTTTGGGATGAAATACTCGCAACGCTACCGACTGAGCGTGCTGGTCCACATCGTTTAATTACCGCAGAACCCTTTGTAGAATTATGCTTATATTTGGGGTTAGTGGAACGTGCGATTGAGTTGGCGAAGCACTACCCGATTGACCGTGATGTGCTTTATCAAGTGGCGGCAATCAGTGGCAAATATGCCCCAGAACAGACGTTTGATTTGTATCGGCGTCTGATCCTGATTTGGATCAAGACGGCCAAATCCGCTGACTATAAAAAAATCATTAATTTACTTTTAGAGTTGCAAGGATTGCTCCCAGATTTACCCGTCTTAGCGCCACCCGATAATGTGGAACGTGCCTTTGATTTTTTCATTAACGAGATTGCGTATGAGTTCGCACAAAAGCGTCAATTGCAAACCATGATTAAGCGGCATTTCGTGGTGTAGTACTAACGTTGTAAAGCTTAAGCTTTAGCTTTAGGGATCTGCTGTAACATGTGCTCAGTATAATCTTCAACGTCTAGGGTCATGCCATATTGGGTGGCGAGACCATCGAGCTTAGCTTGGGCGATTGCAAGCTCTTCCATGATGATCGTATTGTCATCCAGTTGCCACAATAAACGCGAGCCGGCATAACTGTATTGCAAGGCTAGCATGGCATGGTAGTTACCCATTTCTGAAGCTGGCGTGATCCTAAGCATTTTACGGTTGATTTTATTTAATGCCTGTTTCAAATTCCATACATAAGTGACTTCAGTCATAAAGTCATGGCTACGATATTTGTTTAATACCAATCCAATAGCCAAACTGGTGATGATGACGCCCGTTATATTCCAATGAAAATGACGACCACTTGGATCAGGGTACAGTGCAATTAACGCCTGGGCGATCCCCAAACTGCCGACAATAAGCGTAATAATCGCTGCGACAATCACTATGTTTAGGTGGCGACGGTAGCGTACCTTATCAATTAGAGAGTTGATTTTAATCTGTTGCATAAATACCTAATGAGTAAAACGAATAAATAAACTTGCTCAATAAACCAAGGATAAAAAGGGTGCAATAATCCACGCGCGCAGATACGCAGCAAATGATACCATAGGGTGTTGGGTATGCATTAATTATCCACCTTTTATCGACATACCATTTTACCGCTTTAGTATTTTGCCGATTTGCCATTTAATAGGATTACCGTTTGTCTTCATTACCGATTAACACCATTGCCTTAATTGCTGTTTGTGCTGGCTACTTGATTGCGCCGTTAGGCATGGCTGCCGTGAATGTGGCCATTCCGCCTTTAGCCGAAGATCTGCGTGCGACAGCTATCCAAGTCAGTTGGATGCCAACCTTATATATTCTTAGTAGTGTCGCTTTTATGTTGCCATTTGGTAAGTTAGCGGATAACTATGGCCGTAAAAAAATCTTCGTCTGGGGCTTTGTCCTCAACGCATTAAGTGCGGGCATGTGTGCGATTGCTACCAATATTGAATGGATGCTCTTTTGGCGCTTTGTCCAAGGAGCGGCTGGAGCAATGATCTTTGGTACTGGTGTTGCCATTATTACTGCGGTAACACCGACGCATAAACGCGGAGCGGCACTCGGTACCGTTGCAGCTTGTGTCTATGTGGGGTTGACCTTAGCACCGGCTATAGGTGGCTATTTAACGCAATGGTTGGGCTGGCGCTCGGTATTTTATTTTCAATTGCCTTTAATCGCGGGGTTATTAGTGTTTGTGTATCGCTATTTGGATGGCGAATGGCAAAATGATGAACGCACGCCATTTGATTGGGTGGGTGCTGGGTTATTTATTATTTTTGCGACAGGGTTGGTGTATGGTTTGAGTGAGTTACCATCACTGTTGGGTTGGGTGTTGCTGACCGGATCAGTCATTAGCTTAATCGGGTTTATTATGCATCAGCGCTATATTGATGCGCCGTTGATCCGAGTGCAGATGTTCAGTGAATCACGGGTGTTCAGTCTATCGTTATCAACAGCACTATTAATGTATGGCAGTAATTTTGCGATTGTGTTTTTGTTGAGCTTGTATCTACAATTTATTCGTGGATTTGATCCTGCTCAAACGGGTCAGATATTATTGTTACAAGCCTTGTGTATGGCTATTATTGCACCGTTTGCAGGTAAATTAGCTGACCGTTTTGAACCAAGAATTGTCGCAACCGTAGGTTGTATGATTGTTGCTGCGGGTTTTATTAGTTTGGTGCAAATTGATTTAGCGACGAGTGCGATGCATATCGGCGCAGCACTAGCGTTAATTGGCGTTGGCTTTGGTTTGTTTTCAACACCTAACAACAGTGCCATTATGGGCGCGGTCAAAACACAAGAAGTTGGGGTGGCGTCAGCATCCATGAATCTAGCCCGCACCATAGGTAATCTGATTGGCATGAGCTTGGTTAATTTGATGATCCATTATTACATTGGTGATGCGTCATTTTCAGCACAAACCAATGATGAACTAATGCAAACGATATCACTCGCCTTGTTTATGTCATTGAGTTTTGTCTTAGTGGCGTGCGTCTTGTCGTCATTGCGCGGTAAGCAATAACGCTCGTGGTCGTGCACGGTCGGTCAATGATTTCCTTTGCGGGTTAATACTAAAACAATGATACCCACGACACCCCCCCAAAACGCCGACGAAATATGGAACAGGTTGACGCCTGATGCCGTGACCAAAAAGGTCATCAATGCTGCATCGCGATAGGTTGCTGTAGCAAGTGCATTGTGTAAGCTAGCAGCGATGGTTGATAACAAAGCAAGCCCTGCTAAGCCAGCCACCATTGTTACTGGAAATGCGGCGAATAAACTCACGACAGCGGCACCAAATATGCCCGCAATGATATTAAATACACCAGCAGATAGCCCAGCAATATACCGTTTATCAGGATCATGATGGGCTTCGTCACTGGTACAGATCGCGGCAGTAATCGCAGCTAAGTTAAACGTAAACCCGCCAAAAGGGGCAAGCATCACAGTACACAGGCCTGTTGTGGTAATGATGGGAGATATAGGTTGGTGGCTGTAACCACTGCTTTGTAAAATAGCGACTCCTGGCAGGTTTTGTGATGCCATAGTGACAATAAATAGCGGGACACCAATACCGATGATTGAGGCTAATGAAAAGCTCGGTGTGATCCACTCAGGCGTGGCAAACCCCATATCAATGGCACTTAAGGACAAGCTACCATTGCTCAAACAAAACACAGTGCCGACAATCAAGACCATCACGATGGCGTAGCGCGGCATTAGCCATTTCATCGCTAAATACGTGACTAACATGGTAATAATAAGGAGTGGATCAGTTTCGACGGCGGTGAATATACCCATCCCAAATTGCAATAAGATCCCCGCTAGCATAGCTGCGGCGATGGGCATTGGGATGAGTTTGGAAAAACGATGAAACCAACCGGTCACGCCTAACAGAATGATCATCAAGCCCACAAACAAAAATGTACCGGTGGTTTCTGCTAGACCTGTGCCTTGTAAACTCGACGCTAACAACGCTGCGCCAGGCGTTGACCACACGATAATAATAGGACGACGATAGTACCAAGATAGCCCAAAGGTGGAGACACCCATCCCGATCCCTAACGCCCAGATCCATGATTCAACTTGTGCAGGGTTAGCGCCCGCCGCTTGTGCTGCTTGAAATACAATCGCCACCGCACTGGCAAAACCCACAAGCACAGCAATAAATCCAGCCACGATGGCTGACAACGAGAGATCTTTGAAGAGTGATTTCACAGGCGCCTTGTCTTATGTAAAAAAAGTAAAAGAGTAAAAAGGGTAAAAGAGTAAACGGTCACAGATACTTGAATTGTAACGACTTATTAATCCAATGCAATACTTACAACACCCCCAATGCAATAAGACAGGGGGTGAGTAGGGTAACTAGCACATTGTTACGTAAATTTGGCAGGAGTTCTTGGTTAGAGGCATGCGACGCCATGCGCATCAAAAACCAGCCAATGTGCAGCGATAGCCCAATCGGAATAAACACAATCAGATTGAGTAATGAGATGTAGCCTAAACCTAGGCTAATGGCTAAGGTACCTGCACTAAACAACGCCATACCGGTATAGATACGTGCAGCACTGGCGCGTCCATAGTGGATGGCCCAATGGCGGCGACCGTGTGCTTTATCGGCTTCAATATCTGGAAATTGGTTTAATAACAACAAGTTGTTTACTTGAAAAAAGACAATGAAACTGACCATTAGTACATTAGGGTTAAATGTCTGAGTCAGGATAAAGTAGCTGCCGTTTATCAATAATAAACCAAATCCGGCGCCAGGGGCGAGTAAACATAACACCGGAAAACGATTCAATATCGGGGTGTAGGTCAGCACAATACTGATCCCTAATAAGCCAATGACCAACAAAGGCAGCCCGACAATTAAGCTGATATACACTCCAATAATGCAACAGACGATGAGTGCGATAATTGCGCCGACCAAGACGGATTGCTTGGCATGAGGTTGCGCGATTAATCCACCACTGCCTCCGCTAAATGGAGTTTTATCAGTCTTAGTATCCAAGCCACTTTTAAAATCGAGATACTCATTGAGCATATTCACGGCAATGTGAGCGCATAGTGCGCCGATAGCGATCAGGCTAGCTAAAAACGGATTGATAGTCTGTTGCTCATGATACGCAAACGCAAAAGGCACACTTAAACATGCAAACGTCAGGACTAAAAACGCGGGGCGGCTTGTCGCGATTAAGGTGGATAAGTGCATGGTGGGCTTCCTTGGTAAACACAATATAAATACTCGTGCGATGCATGTACGGCTAGGTATGGCATCGATTGATATGGTATTGTGTGACTTTCCCTAATAATAGTAAGATGATTATGTCAGTCCAATCTCCTTTTTCCAAATTTACTTTTCCTTCAGGCCTCACCATTAAAAATCGTTTAGTCAAAGCATCGATGGAAGAAAATATGTCGGATGATGGCTTGTTGCCGAGTGATGAATTAATTCATTTATATGGTCAATGGGCGCAAGGTGGTGCCGGACTCTTATTAACGGGTAATGTCATGGTGGATCATGCTGCAATGACGGGGCCTGGTGGTGTCGCGTTAGAAAAAGGTACTGCTTTGACGCGCTTTGTCGAATGGGCGGCTGCGGCGAAACAAGATGATTGTAAGGTCTGGATGCAAATCAACCATCCAGGTCGTCAAGTGTATGCGAATATGCAAGGAAAGGTCTTAGCGCCGTCAGCGGTGCCACTGAACATGGGTAAATTATCCAAGTTATTTGGTCAGCCAAGTGCAATGACTGAAATGGAGATCGAAGATGTCATCACTCGTTTTGGTGATACTGCAGAACAAGCCCAAGCGGCAGGATTTGATGGCGTTGAAATTCATGCGGCACATGGGTACTTGTTAGCTCAGTTTTTATCACCGCTAGTCAATCAACGTACTGATCAGTGGGGGGGGAATATCGCCAATCGCGCTCGCCTGTTGCTCGCGATTGTGACTGAGGTTAAACGACGCACCTGTGCTGATTTTGGCGTTGGTGTGAAGCTAAATTCAGCGGACTTTCAGCGCGGAGGTTTTGCTGAAGATGACGCGCTAGCTGTCGTTAAAGTGCTGGAGTCATCAGGGATTGATATGGTTGAACTCTCCGGAGGAAGTTACGAGGCACCTGCGATGCAAGGCATGACTGCCGACGGTCGAACATTAGCGCGAGAGGCATATTTTTTAGAGTTTGCCAACATGATCGCAGCGCAAACCTCAATCCCTATTATGACAACCGGTGGCATTCGACGCTTGCCGGTGGCTGAGCAAGTATTGACAAACGGTGTTGAGTTGGTGGGTTTAGCGACCGCATTAGCGATGACGCCAGACTTGCCTAAGCGTTGGCTGAAAGCGCCAGATTTTGTGGCACCTTACCCTGCGGTTTCTTGGCGAAACAAGACATTACAAGCGCTCGCTACTATGGCGATGATCAAACGTAATTTACAGCGCATTGGGAACGGCAAAGACCCGTTAGCATCCATGTCTGGTTGGTGGAGTTTATTGTGTGATCAACGTCGCAAAGGGAAGTTGACGAAACGCTATGTTAGGTATTTGGGGAGTGTGGGAAAGTAGGCTGCAATTTAACGAGTTGACTATTGATCATAATGTCCACCGATAGCAAAAATATAAACATATTGATCATCGAATAAAACAATCAGGCTACTCCGACAATTGATACACCGACATATTCACTGCACTCGCCAAATTCAATGAGTCAATTGCGCCGCTTCCTGTGATCGTAAATGCCTCTGCATCACAGGCCATTAAAGCCTCTCGGGGCACACCTCTCGCTTCATTGCCAAACAAATAACATTCATATTCGGCGAATTTAGGTGAGCGGATATTCTCACCTTGCATATCTAAATACGCAAAACGCTTAAATCGTTGGTCTAACGCTAGCAAAGAGACGTCTTGCTCAATAGCAACATGAAACATCGCTCCCATGCTTGAGCGGACGACTTTAGGGTTATACGGATCAACACTGTTAGGGCTGAGTAATAAGCGAAAGTTGCCAAACCAAGCCAAGGTTCGAATGATCGTCCCTAAATTACCGGGATCTTGAACTTCGTGGAGATAGATGCAGCGCTGTGTTGCATTATTGAGTGTTGTATCGCTTTGATTGCGGTCCGATTGATTTGTAGGGTGACTCGATAGAGGCACGCAGGCGATGATCCCTGGCGGCGTTTTGGTGTCGCTCAGTTGCGCCATTTTTTTACTCGTAATGGTGCTGCAAGTAAAACCAGCTGCATGCTGCTTTGCCCAACCTTCATAATCTGGGGTGACAAATAAAATACTACTTTTTAGATAGGTCTGTGTGTCAGCCGCTTTTTGCAGCTCCAATACTAAATGTTCGCCTTCTAGTAAATAATGACCGAACTCTGTGCGATATTTTTTTTGATGTAACTTTTTCACATTATCAAATTTCATACCTGTTTCCCGTCAGCACTCACTGGTTAAACTCATTTTGGCGAACAATCCTAAGACTGCGTTTGCAAATCTAGCGGGTAAGTTTACAATATGTGCTGTTCTAACGAAACCTATAGCATGATTAATTATGGCGAAGCCAAAACCCGGTAAAAAATGGATGGAAGAGCATCTCAACGATCCGTATGTCAAAAAAGCACAAGTGGATGGCTATCGCTCGCGTGCGAGTTATAAATTAATCGAGATCAACGAAAAAGATAAACTGTATCAAAGTGGCAATATTGTTATGGATCTCGGCTCAGCCCCTGGTGGTTGGTCGCAGGTCATCGCTCCTGTAGTTGGCAGTAAAGGTCGCGTGATTGCCTCGGATATTTTACCGATGGACGGCATTGTCGGTGTGTCATTTATTCAAGGTGATTTTACGGATGAGCGCGTATACGATGCGATTTTAAATTTGCTTGGTGATGATCGAGTCGATACCGTTGTTTCAGATATGGCACCCAATTTAAGTGGTGTGAATACCACGGATCAGTATTCGTCGATTTATTTAGTCGAACTGGCATTGGATATGGCACGCAACGTATTAAAACCTGGCGGGTGTTTTTGTGCCAAGGTATTCCAAGGTGTGGGTTATGAAGAATACGTCAAAGATGTGCGTCAGTCTTTTAGCAAAGTGATTATTCGCAAACCGGCAGCATCACGTGCTCGCTCGCGTGAAGTGTATGTAGTCGGTAAAGGCTTTAAAGGCTAGGTGTGAACAGCTTCGCTATTCAATGATTAGCAATGGGATCTTGTTTTTGACACCGTTCCATTTATCCGCGTCGCTCGGCGCGGATTTAATTTCTGTGATGTTGGGCCATTGTTGCGCTAATTCGGCATTCAACGGTAAAAAGTCTTTTTGGTCATCGGGTAATTTTGTATCTTGATAAATCGCATCGGCCGGACATTCAGGTACACATAATTCACAATCAATACAAATATCCGGATCAATCACCAAAAAATTAGGCCCTTCAAAAAACGCATCGACCGGACACACGGCAACACAATCGGTGTATTTACATTTGATACAGTTGTCGGTGACTACAAAGGTCATACTTATCTCTGCGTATGGGGTGAGTTGTTAGGTGAGCGCAATTATAAAGTAGCAGTATCAAAACTCAAGCTTCTGTTTTAAAATAGTCGCGCCCTGACAGAAAGGCTGTCCGGCATTGCTAAGAGTACCTCTATTATGTTGCGTTTAACCGATATCAAACTTCCCCTCGATCACGATGAACAGGCCCTTGAACTTGCGATTTTAAGCAAACTCAACATTCCCAAAAGCAAACTGGTATCATTTGAGATGTTTAAGCGAGGCTATGACGCACGTAATAACAAAAATATTCAGCTCATCTACACCTTAGATGTCAATGTCACTGAGCCAGAGGCGTTGTTAGTTCAGTTTTCCCAAGACCAACATGTTCGTGCCACCCCAGATATGACTTATAAGTTTGTGGGTCATGCTCCTGAAGATTTAAATGAACGCCCAGTCGTGGTGGGATTAGGGCCTTGTGGCTTATTTGCGGCGTTGATTTTGGCACAAATGGGCTTTAAACCTATCGTGTTGGAACGAGGTAAAGAGGTGCGTGAACGCACTAAAGACACCTTTGGTTTTTGGCGTAAGCAGCCACTTAACCCGGAGTCTAATGTGCAATTTGGTGAAGGTGGGGCTGGGACGTTTTCTGACGGAAAACTATACAGTCAGGTTAAAGATCGCAAGCATTATGGACGTAAAGTTTTACACGAATTTGTCAAAGCCGGTGCACCAGAAGAAATCATGTACGTCAGCAAACCCCATATTGGGACTTTTAAGCTGGTGAATATGGTCGAAAAAATGCGTAAAGAGATCATCGAACTCGGCGGAGAGATCCGCTTTAGCACCCGCGTGGAAAAGTTAGATTTAGATAAATTGGGGTCAGATCCAATTTATTCAGAGAATAAAATTGGATCTGACCCCAATTATCAACTGAAAGGTCTGCATCTGTCTGATGGCAGTTATTTAGCTGCCAAGCATGTGATCTTAGCGGTTGGTCATAGTGCCCGCGATACTTTTGAAGCCTTGTATGAACAAGGTGTCTATATCGAAGCCAAACCATTTTCAGTTGGCTTTCGCATCGAGCACGAACAAAGCATGATTGACAGCTGCCGTTTTGGTGACAATGCCGGCAATCCTATTTTAGGTGCAGCCGATTATAAGCTCGTACACCACTGTAAAAATGGTCGCACGGTATACAGCTTTTGTATGTGTCCAGGCGGAACGGTAGTCGCAGCCGCATCGGAGCCAGGTCGCGTCGTCACTAACGGTATGAGTCAGTATTCACGTCACGAGCGCAACGCCAATAGTGCAATTGTCGTGGGCATTACACCAGAAGAAGATTTCCCTGGTCATCCATTAGCAGGCATTGCCTTACAGCGCGGTTTAGAAGAGCTCGCGTATAAAGTTGGCGGAGAAAATTACTGTGCGCCTGCGCAATTAATTGGCGATTTTATGCAAGGCACACCGAGTGGAGAAATCGGTGGCGTCAAACCGTCTTATACTCCAGGCATTACCTTGACCGATTTGAGCACTGTGGTACCTGATTATGTCACCCACGCCATCCGCGAAGCGATCCCTGCGTTTAACAAACAAATCAACGGTTTTGCTAAAAAAGACGGTTTGTTGACTGGCGTAGAAACACGTACCTCTTCGCCAATTAGTATCAAACGCGATGCGGACTATCAAAGTGTCAATGTCAAAGGCTTATATCCAGCTGGAGAAGGGGCAGGCTATGCCGGTGGTATTTGGTCGGCGGGCATTGATGGTATACGTGTGGCTGAGGCTGCTGCAATGGATGCACTGGCAAAACTGACTGGCAGAGATGCTGATAAACATAACTAATAAAAAAAACTATGAACAAGGATCAACCATGACAATTCAATTATTAAAAAAAGCATCCGCATTAAAATTATCTACATTGGCCGCAGCTTTGTCCCTCAGTGTTTCACTTATGCTGGGACTGCCGACTCATGCGACAGTCGTTGAAGTCAGAACGGTAGCCGGTGATTTTCAAATTAATTTATTTGATGAAACCACCCCACAAAATGTGGAGAACTTGTTAAGTTATATCAATGCTGGCGCCTATAGTAATAACGTTGTGCACCGCAGTGTGCCTGGATTTATTGTACAAATGGGTGGATTTGAATACGGTAATGCGTTCCCACCTGATGCGATTGCTACTGGCGCTGGCGTGACCAATGAACCGCTATTATCAAACCGACGTGGCACGGTGGCAATGGCTAAATTAGCGGGCAATCCTGACAGCGCAACGTCACAATTTTTCATTAATTTAGGAGATAACTCCGCCAATCTAGACGCGCAAAATGGTGGTTTCACGGTACTTGGTCAAGTCATCGGTGACGGTATGGATGTAGTAGATGCAATCGCAGCATTGTCTCGCTTTAATTTTGGTGGCGCATTCACCGACTTACCATTACGTAATTATACATCTGCTGATGGTGCAAATGGTGTGGTGCCAAACGACGACAACGTAGTGATTATCACTGATGTGGTTGTGGTTGATGCCGCTGTTGTCACTAATCCCAACTTGACGCCGGTGCAAAATACATTAGCAACGCCCTCAAATTCAATACCAGATACATCATCAAATAACGGTGGTGGCTCGGGCGGTGCGTTCGGAGGTTGGGCATTATTGTGTTTAGGATTTATGTTGTGGCGTCGCAGTCCAGTAAAAACAAATTAATAGCGATGATCTAAAAACCTGTTGAACTGTATTAATAAGTTGCCAATAGCCAAGCCTCTTGGCTAATATAACAATTAAAATTGATAAAAAGTTAAATAAGGAATCGTGATGAGTAAAATAGTTCAAGAAGTCGTTGCAGCCAATGCTGAATATGTCGCTGATTTTGGTGCTAAAGGTGATTTACCTATGCCTCCAGCACGTCAATTTGCCATCCTTACTTGTATGGATGCGCGTTTAGACCCAGCTAAATATGCTGGTTTATCTGAAGGTGACGCCCATGTTATCCGAAACGCCGGTGGCCGTGCGAGTGACGATGCGATCCGCTCATTAGTGATTTCTTATAAATTATTAGGCACCAAAGAATGGTTTGTGATCCATCACACAGATTGTGGCATGGAAACATTTAATTCTGAAATTATGGGTGAGTTATTGGCAGGTAGTTTGAAAACTTCTAGTGTCGATGCATCAGGTTGGCATGACAGCAATGTCGGTGGCGGAACGACTGATGGTAAGTACATCAATTGGTTAACGATCAGTGATCAAGGTAAAAGCGTTATTGAAGATGTTGAGCGTATCCGTAATAACTCAATGGTGCCAAGTGATATCCCAATTTATGGTTATGTGTATGACTGTAAAACAGGTAATCTAGTGGAAATCCCGGAAGCAACGGCGGCTGGTAAAGCGAGCTAATTGATTATATTTTTAATCAGAATTTGAGGAATGAATTATGTGGGATCAGCGCTATAGTGAAACCGGTTTTGCATATGGTACTGAGCCCAATGATTTCCTCAAGTCTGCTTACGCGCATATCCCCGAGGGCGGACACGTATTGTGTTTAGCGGAAGGTGAAGGGCGTAATGCCGTTTTTTTAGCGCGGCAAGGTTATCAGGTTACGGCCGTTGACCAGTCTGCTGTTGGTTTGGATAAAGCCCAAGCGCTAGCCACGCAAAATGGCGTTAACATTACTACTATCGTTGCTGATTTAGCTGACTTTGATTTTGGCACCCAAGCATGGGATGGCATTGTCTCAATTTTTGCCCATGTCCCCCCTGTCTTACGCAAAATTATCCACAAAAAAGTGGTTACCTCGCTGCGCGATGACGGCATCTTTATGTTAGAAGCATACACCTTACGTCATATTGAAATGCAGGGAGTTGGTGGACCACCCACGACAGCAACTGAGTTGTTTATGTGCTTGGATGATTTATCTGAGGAGCTTACCGGATTAACCCTGCTTCATGCTCAAGCACTTGACAGGCACATCAGTGAAGGTCAGTATCATATTGGCCAGAGTGCTGTAGTGCAAATTATTGGGCGCAAATAAACATTTATCGTCTATTGTTATGTGTATCGAGTCTAGCTACCCACAATCTTGTCTATATCAATCGAATGCACGTGTATCTAACATTGAAATGCTAAGGGAGCACCATGATATACCAAAAATTAATTCTCGCTATTACCTTTATTGGACTAACATCATGCAGTACGCTGATGAGTCAAAACACAGGAAAACAGTCACAATCGAGTAGTTTGATGGAGTATTTATATCCAGATAAAGACACTCGAAAAGAACATTCAGAAGCGATCCCTGTGTTGTCCCTACCAGTAAATGTGGGTATTGCGTTTGTGCCATCTAAAGGTTGGAATGACGATGGGATCAATAATACTGATCAGATTGAACTCCTTGAAACGGTCAAAGCCGCTTTCCTAAAGTATGATTATATAAACCGTATCGAAGTCATACCCAATGCATATCTTAAAGGTGGGACAGGATTTGCTAATTTGGAACAAGTCTCTCGATTATATGATGTGGATGTCATGGCGTTGGTATCGTATGACCAAGTCACGCAATCGTTAGAAAATAATGCGGCGTTGTTGTACTGGACGATTGTCGGGATGTATGTCATTCCTGGTAATGAAAATTCAATTCAAACCTTTGTCGATACCGCAGTGTTTGATGTGAAAAGTCGTACGATGCTGTTTCGAGCACCAGGAATCAATAAGCTATCGAAACGCACGACTGCGATAGGTATCGATAGTACATTAGAGCAAAAATCGAGAGAAGGGTTTGGTCTCGCAGTTGCCGATATGACCACTAATTTAGATGCCGAACTGAGTCGTTTTAAAACACGGGTTAAAGAAGAAAACGTCGCGAAGGTTGAATACCGAGCTGGATATAGTGGCGGCGCTATCAATGGGTATTTTTTATTATTGGCGTTCGGATTATTATTGTCTAGACTTAAGTTTAGGAGTTAAAACCATGATAAGTTTAACTGAACTCACTGCTTTTTTAGGCTGGTGCTTAGTCATTAACACCGGTTTTTTACTCATTAGTGGTGGGTTGCTATTAATTATGCGCGATTGGATTATCAGTATTCATAGCAAAATGGTAGGTGTGCCAATGGATTCGCTACCCACGTTATATTTTCAGTATTTTGCGAATTACAAAATTGGTGTCATCCTGTTGAACTTCACGCCATATATTGCATTAAAAATGATGGTGTAAATAGTTAAACAAACATCATTGCTGAAACGAATATTGACGCTTATATTAAGCAATCAGTCTTGTTATTAAAATAAACATTAAAATAAGGAAATCCTATGGCCGAGATCGATATTGGTATTAATAAAGAAGACCGTTTAGCAATCGCTGAAGGGTTAAAGCACTTACTCGCAGATTCATACACCTTGTACCTACAAACGCATAATTTTCATTGGAATGTCACGGGCATTCATTTTCGTGAACTGCACTTAATGTTTGAAGAGCACTACACCGAACTTGCTATTGCAGTAGATGATATCGCTGAACGCATTCGCACATTAGACGTGGCAGCCCCTGGCACATATAAAGCATTTTCCCAACTTAGTTCTATTGCTGAAGTCGACGGCGTACCCAGTTCTTCCGAGATGGTTGAATTACTTACCAAAGGTCATGAACAAGTCATCAAAACCGCGCGTCAGGTATTACAGCTAGCCCAAAATGCGGATGATGAATCAACGTCTGCGTTAGTGTCTGACCGAATGCGTGTACATGAAAAAACCGCGTGGATGCTGCGCGCCACAGGTCGAGTTTAAACCCACCAATGCGCCTGCACAAACCGCATAAATCTCATCGTGTTGGTTGGTTGCGGGCTGCTGTTTTAGGCGCCAATGACGGGATTGTTTCCACTGCAAGTCTCATTATTGGAGTGGCGGCGGCAGGTGCATCTCATCCAGAGATCATGCTTGCTGGTGTCGCCGGTTTAGTGGCTGGCGCAATGTCGATGGCCGCTGGCGAATACGTTTCTGTGAGCTCTCAGTCAGATACAGAAAACGCTGATTTGCGCTTAGAACAGCATTCATTAGATAAGCAATTCGATTTAGAAATTTTAGAGCTTACACATATTTATGAATCCCGAGGAGTCTCACCCACCACTGCACGTGAAGTGGCTGAACAACTTATGGAGTATGACGCACTCGGTGCGCATGCGCGTGATGATATCGGGATCAGTGCAAACGGTAACGCCAACCCAGTGCAAGCTGCGCTCGCTAGCGCTGCCACTTTTGCGATTGGTGCTGCATTACCGCTACTGTTAGCTTGGGTGATTGTTGGCGAACGGTTGATGCTGGGTGTGGGTCTGGCATCCTTAGTTTTTCTTGCGTTACTTGGGGGAATTGCTGCACGAGCCGGTGGTGCATCGATTGTGGTTGGTGCTGTTCGCGTAACTTTTTGGGGAGCGTTGGCGATGATACTCACGGCTGCGGTGGGGCAGGTATTTCAATAGAAACCACCTTGCTGCTTTGTGAATTTACCACGTTGCCATAGCAAATTATAACGTAAACACAAACCTCACCGTCACTCCTTGTCCGGCTTGTGAATTAGCAATCCGCATCTTGCCGTTATGGTACATCGCGAGCATTTTGGCAATATATAGCCCTAATCCTAAATGCACTTGTTGTGGATCGTCAGTAGCACGAATAGACACCATTGATTCGAGTAACTGGTCTTGCATATCTTGCGGTAATTTAGGGCCGATATTGGTGATCTCAATGATCAATTGGTCATGCTGTTGCGCTAAATGCAGGGTTATTTGAGAGTGAGGCTCGGCAAAATCAATGGCGTTGGCCAACACTTTATCAAGCATCTGGGCAAATAATTCAGGCGCGCCATTGAGGCTAAACTGACTGCCGGGCGCTAAGGTGTTATCAAAATGAAACGTGTGTTGGGTTGCCGTCATTTGGCTATTGCCTATCATATTGTCGCACAAGGCAATCACATCAAACGACTCTCGTTCATTGCTTTTTAACGTATGCTCCAGTCGCGTCGCTTCACTCATGTTTTGTAAAATCAGGCTTAAGCGCTTGATCCCATCTTGCGCCCGCTGAATAAACACATCGTTGTGTGGGTTGTGCTGAGCAGTATTGTTTAATGCAAGGTTTTCTAAAGACGAATTGACAATCGCCACAGGGGTGCGCAGTTCATGCGATAAACGCGCTGCCATGTTTTCAAGATAATGATTGTATTGAGCCAAACGCTCTAGGACTTGGGCAAAGCTGCGCCCGAGATCGCCAATTTCGTCACTGGCATGTTGGGTGGGGATCATCCCGATGATCTTACCTTGGGGATCAATCGCCAGTTCGGTGTCATTGCGTAAGCGTCGGATCCGCGATGAAATGCGTGTCGCAAACAAAAACAGCGAAAATGTACCAATGACCAAGACACTCAAAAAGAAATGAAATTGTTGTTCTAAGGCTTTGTTACGTAGGGTACGAATGCCATTAGTGGTCTGCTCCACCACGACGGCTCCCATAACCTCTCCGGCGACAAAAATAGGATGTGCCGCGGATAAAATCACCGCTTGTTTGTCGGAGCTTAAACGCCACAACGTATCAGACTCCCCACTTAGCGCCATTTCAATATCTTGCCCGGCGAGTTCATAGGCATCGGCTAATTCATCAATAAAGACTTTGGGCGGCTCATTTAACACCATATAGTACAGAGGAAATAACCACTGTGATTCAATATACGTCCATAACGAGGGTGTTTGCTCATAGGATTGAGCAACATTTAAGCCTGAGGCATTTTGAATATCACCGGCGCGTGCTAATACTCGTTTGTGTTTATCGACGACCCACACTCGAGCATTGGCGTATTCTAGGCCTTGTAAGATTTGTTCGATTTCAGGGGAGGGGATTAATACGGTGCCTAGCGCATCCGATTGAGTTGGATTAGCTGTACCGATTGTGCGCTCTTTTACGCGAGTATCATCATCATCTACATCGGTGATGGCAAAGGCGATATTGCTGGCTAACATATCTAATGGAATGCGCAGCTCAATGCGATAGCCTTGGATTGATTGAGTCCATTGCCCTTGAATGCGGGTTTCTAATTTAAGGGGAACAAAGGCGCTTTGAGTATTTTCTAAGAGGTAGGCATTGACCCAGCCTGATTGATACGGGGCAACTAAATAGCGCTCAAATTGACCGGTTTGATTAATCATCGCAATTTGTAAAAAGTCATTACGGTCTATGCGAAGCGCATTGTCATTTCGATACACCACCGCGTCATCCACAACATCAAACATCACATATAAATACCGCCCAAATTGCCCCACCATATGGGTAAAAGACAAATCAGATTCGCTATAGGTCTCGGTTTGTTCGATAATATTGTCTTGCCCGTAATGGATCATGGAGCCTTGATAATCCCGCCAATCAGATAATTGGCCATCAAGCTGGATCGGATATTTGATGGGGTGGGCATATAAATCCGTTCCTGGTTTGACCGTATTGACCAGTGCCGATTGCTCAGTAAAAATGACCGGACGTTCATGTAATGCTGTCGCCACCGCCCTTGCTGTGCCCACCATTGTTTGCTCTTGGCCGATACGTAGATAGGTCTCAAGCTCCCACACATATTGATAGCCCAAATAGGGAATACACAACAAAAATGCAGAGAAAAAGAGGAGTTTAGCGCGTATTCCGAGCCTGAAAATAGATTTCATGTTAGTGCTGTTTCCAACGATAACCCATCCCATAAACGGTTTCGATATAGTCAAATTGGGTATCAATGATGATAAATTTTTTGCGAATACGTTTGATATGTGAGGTGATTGTGGTGTCATCCACTACCATTTGTGATTCATCCATCAGTTGTTGCCTGGATTTGACATGACCTTGGTGTTTGACAATCGCATGGAGCATCCAAAATTCGGTGACCGTGAGATCTATTGGTTGGGCTTGCCAGGTTAACTTCATTCGTAACGCATCAATAAATAAGTCGCCAACGGTCATACTGTCATCGGTTTTCGGTGTGGCCTGTAAGGCCTCAGTGCGTCTAAATAACGCTCCGATACGCGCTAATAAATGGAGCAAACTAATGTCTTTGGTCAGGTAATCATCCGCGCCTAAACGCAGACCACTAATCGTATCCACATCATTATCTCGTGCGGTAAAAAAAATAATGGGTAAGGTTTGGGATAAATTACGCAGTTGTTGGCACAACACAAACCCACCATCCATTTCTTCGCCTAAGCCAATATCAATGATGGCTAAATCCGGAAGTTGCATAGCAAAAGCACGCTGGGCATCTGCACGCGAGGCGTACGCATTGACATGATAGCCATGCTGATTAAGCGCGGCGATATAGTTTTCACGAAGCGCCTGATCGTCTTCTACTAGTGCAATGTGTTTCAAGAATGGTAGCTCAGTTAATTTAACAACCTCTTCACTATACCCATTTTTAGCATGATGAAAAGCCTGGAAGTGCGAACGGGGCACATTTCCATTTTTTCGCCACAATTGATCGCCACATTGCCATTTTTCCAGCCAAAAAAAGCCTAATACGTTTGTTTAAATGTTTCTGTCACCAAGACAAAACATTTAAACTTAAAAGGATCACCTCATGGCTTATTCACATTTTATCACCGGCGCAGCATTATGCGTTGTAGCAACCTGCTCCGCGGCACAAACGACAACTGTCGAAACCACTAATGTTAAGGCTTCTGATGAACATTCAGGGGCCAATTATCATGTCAATAACCGTGTTAACGCCGCATCGACACATAGCGCTTATGGCTTTGGTGGCGGATTGTTAACGGGTGCAGCGTTAGGCGGCCCTGTGGGTGCAATCATTGGCGCTACGCTGGGCGTATTAATGGTCGAAGAGCATAACGATGACACTCACATTGAAAGCTTACAACGTGATTTAGTCATTGCACGTCATGCTCTGAGTGCGAAGGACGAGGAATTAGTGGCGTTAGTATCAGCGCAACAGCAACAGTATCAATCGATTAAACCTGTCAGTTACAGCACCACAATAGTGCCGGATTTTCCTGAAATGAAAAGCCATATTCAGTTTATCTCTGGCATGACAGACATCGCCCCCAGCTACTTTGATCAACTTGATTTGTTGGCTGCGGTGTTAAAAGATAACGCGAAATTACAAGTGAGTTTAACTGGTTTTGCTGATCTGCGCGGCTCAAGTGAAGACAATTTATTACTTTCCGCTGCGCGCACTGACGCGGTCAAAAATTATTTACTTCATGCACAGGTGCCGGCGCGACAAATCAACACGTTTTCATTAGGAGAAAGCCAAGCGCAACAAGCGAGCACATGGGATGAAACCTTGTTTTTTGACCGTCGGGTAACGTTGCATATCACCCCAATCACTGCAATGACAGCAGCCAATTAATGGCTGCTCGTTGAGCACATCACATAAGGAGCAACAACCATGTTCAAAATCATTGTTCTAGGGATTGCAATTATTAGCGGGGCGAGTGTGTTGGCGTCGAGCCGACTTACCGAGCAACAGGATCTACATAGCGTTCCTTCTGGTGTCGTTTTAGGTGCTACAGCGAGTATGTCGGCGAGAAACCCACCGCAAATCAACATCAATGTCCAAGGCAGTCATGGACTGATTAACCATGCACCGAATGTGATGACGAATATTTTTCAGGTACAAGAAGGCACGTTGTTTTTTGACCATGTGCAGGCGGATATGGCTAAATCGTATGTGCCAAGTCCGGTGATCAATACCAGTGTGGACATGCAGGTGAGCGGAGTGGTTGAGCGTACTCGGGTGACCCAGACTTTTGTTAACCCAAGAAGTGAATGGGTTGATGCGACGTATGTGTTTCCGGTGCCTGTGGGGGCTGCGGTGGATGAATTATTAATGACTATTGGCTCTCGCCATATTGAGGGTCAGATCCAAATTAAAGAACAAGCCATTAAAACGTTTAATGAAGCTAAACAAGCCGGTAAAAAAGCCAGTTTGGTCTTACAAAAACGCCCTAATTTGTTCACTAATCAGATTGCCAATATCGGGCCGAATGAACGAATTGAGATCAGTATTACCTATCAAAATACCGCGCAATATGCCGATGGGGAATATTCGGTACGTTTTCCGATGACACTCTCACAGCGCTATGCTGTGACGGCTGATAGTGTGAGTGACAGTCTGGCTGATAGCGAGAGTGATACAGCAGGCGAAACCACAGGGGGGGCAGCAATTGACCCCTTGGATATGAAGCAACATGAGGTCGATTTTGTGTTGCGCCTAGATACCCAATCAAATGCGACACAGATCCATTCAACGACGCATATGATAACGAGTGAAGCGATAGATCAAGGCATGTATAAAGTGATGTTGAGTCAGGATACGATTGCTAATCAAGATCTGGTGATCAAGTGGCGCAGCGCACAAGATAATGAGCCGGTAATAGCACATTATCAGCAGCAAGTAGGAGATGCCGTCTATGGATTAGTGCATATTGTGCCGCCGCAAACGTTCCCTGAGTTGCAACCGAAACATACTATTTTTGTACTCGATTCATCTGGCTCTATGCATGGTACGGCATTGACCCAAGCGGTCCAAGCTATAAGGGTTGGCTTGACTCAGTTAAATGAGGTTGACTCGTTTAATATTGTGGATTTTGATAGTGATGCGCGAGCGTTATGGAAAGAGGCGAAGTTAGCCGATTGGGCACATCTGCAAGAAGCGCAGGCGTTTTTGGCAAATGTGGACTCGGATGGAGGTACTAATATTGCGGATGCATTACAGTTATCATTAACAACACTGACAGGGCCCGATGACCAATTAACCCAAGTGATATTTATTACTGATGGCAGTATTGACAATGAAGCGGCGTTAATTGAACAAATTGCCCATTCAATAGGCCAACGTCGATTGTTTACGGTTGGCATTGGCTCTGCTCCCAATGCATTTTTTATGGAATACGCAGCGATGATGGGCAAGGGGACATTTACCTATATTGATAATGTGGATGACGTGCAAAATACCATGACGAGGTTGTTTGCCAAACTCAATCATCCAGTGTTGACGAATTTACAGCTTACTTTGGGAGATGAATCTAGGCTGGAAGCACTCAAATCAATTGAGGTCTATCCCAAAGTGCTACCTGATATCTATCACGGTGAGCCCATCATATTGAGTTATCGCTACGCAGGATATCTCGATACGATGTCTTCCGAGCTTGAGGAGTTGATGGTCACGGGGCAAATGCGCGCGGCAGGAGAGGCGACGACCATTCAGTTGCCGTTAACAGTTAATTTAATAGGGTCAGATCCAAATTCTTTCAATTTATTTGGATCTGACCCTAATTATTCCAATTATCTCAGTTATCAGGCTAAAGGGTTAAATAAACTCTGGGCGCGGGCCAAAATCAAAGAGATCACCACTTGGCCGTTTACCAATACCGAGTATTTACCAGAAGATTTAGCGTCTATCATGCAAAACCAGATCACTGAAACGGCACTAGCTGCAAAAATTGTGAGTAAGTATACCGCTTTGGTTGCGGTAGATGTGACGCCAACCAAACCCGTCGACATCCAATCAAATGCTGTGGATGTAGCAAATGCGAAAGCTGCGCACTTAAATCGTCAACACCAAGCTAAGTTACAGCATGGGCAATTACCGCAAACCGCAACACCAATGGGATTATTATGGATCTTAGGGTGGATTGGCGTTGCCGGACTCGTTGCTCATTTTGCAGCTCATGGTATTTCATTAAATGGACGTAAATAAAATGACAACGCAAAAGTCGCATTGGCTGACTGCTGGGTTACTCATGATGATCGCGGTTTGTTGGGGGCAAGTGGGGTATATTTATGCCAAAGCTCAGCTTGCACAATATTTGATATCTGCTGCGTGGCAACAGAGTGTGCTAGCACAGACACCTGTAAAGCCTTGGGATTGGGCTGACACGCATCCGGTAGCAAAGCTGACGATTAATCAGTCTGAGCCACTGTATGTGCTCGCAGGGGCAAGTAATCGTAATTTAGCATTTGGTCCGGTGTTGTTGAATGCCAATCTCGACGAGCTCAGCCAAGTAGACAATACCCAAGCGTTTAACGTTGGTATTGCGGCACATCGAGATACACACTTTGCGCTGTTGGAACTTGTCGAATATGGCGATTCACTCCGACTCGACACCGGCAAAGAGTCGTTGAATTTTGTGGTGGATGACTTGTTGATTGTGGATGAAAAATACTTATCAGTACTGGATGTGGATGATAAGCAAGTCATCACGTTGATTACTTGCTATCCATTTAATGCGCTCAGCTCTACGACCCCGCTCAGGTATGTGGTGCGGGGACGGTTGGTGGATAAATCAGTAAGCTGATTCATGCTCTACTCACTAAACACATAACCATCATGGCTATTGCGGATCTCATAAAACGTTGCCTGCGCAAACTGACCTGTGTCACTGCTTGGATCACTTGTATTGTTAACGTGATACACCCCGACCTTAAAGTACATATACTGCTCAGGATCTTTATATTGACTGCCAGCGTAAGCTACACTGGCAGTGCTCGGCTCATGGGCAAAATACCTAGTTTTTGACATTGACGCCTTGAGCACCACCTTAATTGGATTACCATAACTGCAAATATTGGTAATAACAAAATCTTTTATTGGTTTCCAAAAAGGTTAATAAATAAAGTGTATTTTGTTTACGTTAAAAATGCAAAGTATTTACAACGGCATTGACATGCTAATTGTGTGTTGTTGGATAGGATCGGTTTCATCTAATCAATAACCTAACGTATACTGTATTACGACAATACAATAATCACAGGATAGTCATGCACCAAATTAATCCCACTAAACTCTTAAATAGTAAGTGGACCGCTGTCACACCGCAGAATAAAGAAAAGCATTTTATCATTGCCAAAATCAAGTTTACGGATGAGGGAGTGGTCGAGCTATGCCAAATTGAAGCGGTGCTGTCCAAGCGGCAAGCAGACATTGATTGGCGTGATTTAAAAGATCCTGAACAGTGGCGCCAGGGTTGGAAGTAGAGACGAAAATAAAAAAGGTGATCGAGCAATAGTACTTTCGAGCACCCTTAACAGATTATCCTTAGTCTTTTTTGCTTAAATCAACGCCGAGCGCAGCCGCTGCTTTGGCGACAAATTTATCAGTTTGCATCCAGCCAGCTGTTAATTCCGTTTGATTATCGGGATTGCTGATCTGGTCCATGTTGGCCAATACGTTTTCTGGCGTTTGTTCTTCAGGCGATAAATAAATACCCGCTGTTTCATACACGATAGTGCGTGCATAACCGCCTGCACCCGTTGCTAAAATAGTGCGATTAGGTGCATCAGTACAGACTAAAGCTAACAAGCCTGCCGTGACTGATTCTGGTGTCATTAAATCCAGAATGCGTTGGTCACCGATAAGGTTTTCAGTCATGGCTGTATTGGCTGTTGGCGCTAAACAGTTGACGCGAATATTGTATTTATGGCCTTCGATACACAAGGTGTTCATTAAACCCGCGACTGCCATTTTGGCTGCGCCATAGTTGGCTTGACCAAAGTTTCCATATAAACCCGATGATGAAGACGTCATCACAATACGACCGTATTCTTGGTCTTTCATGATATCCCATACGGCTTTCGTACAGTTTGCAGCCCCCATAAGATGGACTTGCACCACTAACTCAAAATCACTGATATCCATGTTACCAAATGATTTATCACGCAAAATCCCTGCATTGTTGACTAAAATGTCGATACGACCCCATTTAGCCATTGTTTGCTGAACCATATCTTGGACTTCAGCCATGTTTGCTACATTGGCGTGGTGCGCAATGGCTTCACCGCCTACGGCAACAATCTCATCGACAACGGCAAGCGCGGCAGCAGAATTCTGACCATGTTTACCTAAATCGTTGACAACAACTTTAGCACCACGTGCCGCTAATCCTAATGCATGTGAACGGCCTAAACCTACGCCTGCACCAGTGACAATGGCGACTTGACCTTCATAATTTATAGACATTTTTTTTCCTCGTGTATTTGCGCTGCGTTGTTGTTTTAAGCGTTTTTTGTTGAGCTTACCGGAGGCAAGTCGCGGTAGTGGCGCATCATGTATAAATATCATGGATGGTACTTTAAAAGCAGCTAAACGAGCATGAAGTAGTGCAAATACTGAGCACCCTTTAATCGCACCGTGTCGATAAATAGCTTCTTCTATTTCTAAAATATTCCACAACATTTGATATGGATTTAATCCCGATATTACCATGGGCTCGCCCCAACGAGTCAACAAAATCTTCCGTGAATGGCAAGAGCTAGGCATCGTATTGATGGAAGAGCAGCGTTATTTTAGTCGTTCGATCCCTAGGGCTTTGAGCATGGCTTTTTCATAAAAAGGTTCACTGTTGCCGGTTTTCATTTTGTATAAAAAATAGCGTTCAAACGCAATTTTGGCGAAGTGCACCCACTTACCTTGCTTAAACCAAGTTTTATTACGTGGCGGAATTTGCGGTATTGCCACAAACGCGGCACCGGTATCGCCCATATCCGCTAGACAAATGGCTTGGCTCGCACCTTGTGTCGATGGCGCGGTGTTATCAATAATGATGGCTTTGAGATTGTGTGCGATGGCTGTCATCATCGATTCAATCATATAGCCGGTCTTGGGTGTACTTGTGGGAACGGGGGTGACTTCGACTGGAGGCAGCGCAATACAGACCCCACCTGAAAATATATTAGGGTAGGTTGGGCTGCGCTGGTACTTATCCGTGATCACAAAGCCTTTTGGGTAACATAGCCCTTCGACATTAGCCACCGCATCAATGCTGTTGAGGAGTGTATGCATGAACTTTATCCTGATTTGCCATGCTATGAAGGCTGGTCAGTCTGGGCAATGAATGTTGAGGGCGAGATACTAAAGCAAGTGATGTTGGATGGCGTTAAAGATGGGGTTGTCACTTTGCCAGTGCATGATGCGATAGCCGTGCAAGCCAGAAACGAAGACTGGGCTAGACAAAGACTAACGCATCACTGGAATGCTATAGTGGGTGTGAAGGCTTGCGAGCTTGGTTGAGGCTGCAGGCTAGCTTGAAGATATTAACTAGCCGTCATCATTAAAAGATTCGTCAGTTCTCAAGCATTTTAGCTCGAACTTATAATTATCATCTATAAATAAAGCTCTAGATTCAATTCTACTTTCGCAATTAACTCTACTGCCAAATGACTCAACACCTATAAAGGTTTGCTCTTTTGCTCCGGCCACGCTAACTATAATGTAAAGAGTCCAAAACATAAATACACCCAATTTAAGTTACTTGCAGGGAAGTTTCCAACAAAAACAAGTGAATAGATACATGTGTTTAATGATTTGGGCGCTCTAATTAATTTTTAACGATTTGTGAGAAAAGCCGGCATTTCTTAAACCTGACGCTGCCAGCGGTTTCACTCCAAGAAGAGCAAAATAAATCTATCTCATCCCCTTTATTGATTATTGCCGCCTCATCAAACGAGGTCATTTCGGCTGAGCAACCATTAAAGATGTCTGCATCGCTTTTAATAATAACTACAGCATCTCCATAAGTCACATTTATATCCGTCGCAATACCTGCAACTCTGTACTCTTTATTAAGAGGATATTGGCGAATGGCTCGAACTTCATTTGCGTTTAAAGCTGTAACCATTTCGTCGCATGTAACTGGCTGCATTTTAAGAATTTTTTCACGACGCTCTTGCTCTGCACGCTTCTGCTCAGCAAGTCTAATCTGGCGCTGGCGCTCTCGCTCATCGGCTCTCGCCTTCTGCAGGCGCTTCTGCTCAGCAAGCCTAATCTGGCGCTGCTTCTCCTGCTCAGCAAGTCTAATCTGGCGCTGCTTCTCCTTCTCGGCTGCTCTAGCTGCTTCCTCTCTTTCCCTCTCCGCATTTGCCACAGCTTCTTTTGCTGCGTACTTTTGTAGCAACTGGTTATACTCTTGAGCATTTAAAGTCTTCATTATATCTCTAGCATCAGAAGTGCGCCCCCTTGAAAGCGTAACTAGCAGCCCTTTGTGGTCATACCTATGCTCATATCCGTCTAAAAGTTCAAATAAATCATAACCAGAATATTCGTCATATCCTACATATTCGTATGTATCATAGTCTGCACCTCCGTATCCTGGAAAAAACAAACCTCCGACATCGTTACTTAGAGTTGCGCACCCATTTAGAAACAATAGTGATGTCAAGGTTAAAAGTAATTTATTCATCTTGTAGTCCTTAAATTTTTAAATTAATTTATTTGTTAACTTATACATACCAATGCTGATTAAATATATGAAGTAAATATAATGCTCACCAAATTCACCTAAATCTGCATTTGGAGATGCAAATGTTACTGAAAACACAAAGATTAAAATGGGTACGCTGGGATAAATCATCTTTTTATCTATTGATGAATCGCTAGACTTGAGATATGCAAAAATAGAAAAAAGATATATAAAAAACACTACCAGTGAAAGTGTTAAAATAAACGCACCTCTAGAAGTTGTAACTAGGAATAATCTGAGGTCATAAAAAACACCATGTTCAATACTAATTATGGCATCAAAAAGTGGCTTTAATACAGGGGAGTAAATAGCATTTTGTGCGAAATCAGATATTAGGCTAACTGCAAATTGAGTTTGCTCTGTAAGTAAAAATTTACTAGCAGCACCTGCAAACATAGCTAGCATAATCACAATTAAAATTAATTGTGATTTAAAACAAACCCAATCCCAATCAGTTGTATTTGTTGCCGTAGATTCAATCTCATTGTAAGTATTGCAATCATCTGAATTTTGTTCTTTTTTTCTATTTTCCCTATAATTTTTTGCTTTTAGTTTTTTAATTCTTAAATTTTCATCAATGATGAAATTATTTGCTTCTTCTTGAGTTTTTTCGGAATAGTAATGCTTGCCAATGTCAAAGTCACATTCGCTGCATAAAGATGAGGGAGCGTCTTGTTTTTTAACAGTATTTGTGAACATGCATTGGGGGCATCTCAAATAAGCCATAATGTTTAAGCCTTTATTGTACCAACAGTAATTACGCTATAAATTTTATTGTCATTGATTGGGTATGTCACTCTCATAAATTAGACTAGTTGAGTGGATGCTACTTAAAAAATAATTATTTCCAATCACTCTTAAAAGTTAGTATCTCATAGG
>JAQXDG010000172.1 GCA_029251505.1 Glaciecola sp.
AGGAGCGCATTCTACAGACTTAATTCTGCGCGTCAACTCAGTGTAGTAATAAAATTGAAATAAAGTGATATTTATTCTTTTTAGTTGAAAAATTACCCGTTTCGCACCGTTTCTTTTACAATACATACATAGCGTTAACATAACAGGACAATTTATGCCCATTAAAGCTTATAAAGGAATAACCCCAACCCTTGGTCACAATGTATTTATAGAAGATAGCGCTGTGCTATATGGTGAAATACATTTAGCTGATGATGTCAGTATTTGGCCATTGGTCGCAGCCCGTGGCGATGTTAATCATATACAGATTGGCGCACGCACCAATATACAAGACGGAACCATCTTACATGTTACCCGCAAGTCAGCACATAACCCGGCAGGCTTTCCACTTATAATAGGTACAGATGTCACTGTCGGTCACCAATGCATGTTGCATGGCTGTACTATGGGTGACCGTATTTTAGTTGGTATGGGTTCAGTCGTTATGGATGGTGTAATAGTCGAAGATGATGTGTTTATTGGTGCAGGATCTGTCGTACCACCAAATAAAACCTTAAAAAGTGGTTATTTATATGTTGGCAATCCGATTAAGCAAATGCGCGAACTTAATCAAGGCGAACGAGACTTCTTATCTCAATCCGCCATCAATTACGTCATTCTTAAAGATGAATATCTAGCGATGCTCAAATAGACGCGATCCTCATAATTGCGCTCTCAATACTTGCAGTACAGGGGTGGTGTCGACGACCTGCCCCGTCCATAGCTCAAAGCTTTTTGCTGCCTGTCCGACGAGCATCCCTAATCCGTCACTCAAATGCCGATTACCCTGTTTGTAAGCATGAGTTAAAAAAGCGGTTGGTTCTTTAAGATAAACCATGTCATAGATACAACTAGCTTCTTTATAGATGTGATTTGACAGTGCAGGTACTTGCCCTGACATACTTAAGCTTGTCGCGTTTATTATGACATCATAATGATCATGCTTCACACTTTCAAAACTCCCTGCCGTTAATTTCCATTGCGGGTGTAACGTGAGATATTGATCCGTTAGCTCTTTGGCTCGTTTTACATTGCGATTAATAATATGCACTGAGTCTATACCCTGAGCAAATAACGGTGCAACAACACCTTTTGCCGCTCCACCGGCCCCTATGATTAAGATACGTTTACCTTTAAGGACGACTTGCTGACGCATCAGATCTTGCACCAAACCCAGCCCATCCGTGTTATGCCCAAGCAACCCCTCAGATGTTTTGTATAATGTATTAACGGCTTGTGCGGATTGTGCCTCGTCGGTCAATACATCACACATAGCAAATGCTTCATGCTTAAATGGCATAGTAACATTAGCCCCTATATGATGAGGTTGAGCTAAAAATTCATTCACCGCGCTTTCAAATCCATCAAGAGGTGCTAAAATCGCTGTATATTCAATGTTAACTTTGACTTGTTTAGCAAACATCTGATGTATGACGGGTGACTTGCTTTGCGCGATGGGATTACCAAAAACAGCGAAATATTGCATGAAATCAATCCTTACTTGGATAACAACCAAACTTCCAATGAGAAATAGCAGAAAGATGAATCATAACCAAAGTGTGTATCAATTAATAGGTGAAATTAACGGCACAAGAGAATTGGCCAACACCTTCTACGACATAATGGAGCAAGATCCTCAAGTACAGGAGTTGCTTGCGATCCATCCACTACCTTTAGATAATGTCCGAGAAAAATTTTACGAGTTTTTATCTGGTTGGTTAGGTGGTCCACCGTTATTTGCCAATAAGTACGGACACCCACGCCTACGAAAGCGTCACGCCCCTTTTACTGTATCCCCGAAATTAAAAACGCAGTGGATGTTTTGTATGGATAAAGCGATGGCACAATGTATTGATAACCCAGAAGTGGTTGCGGCGTTGCACCAAGCATTTGATGACTTAGCTGAGCATATGATTAATAGTGCTGAGCCAAGATGCCCATCACAGCAACAGCAACAACAGCAAGCAAATAGATAACAGGACCAAAGAAAAACCCTTCAAACTCCTGAACGATATTTTATATCATTACATGCGTGCGGTTTTTGAAGGGCGGTAACTTTCTCTCTATGTACAACGTTTAGAACTTGTAAGCAATCGAGACGGTGTACACCCAAGGGTCAATCTTTACTTTATCGATAGTTCCAGCTGTTTCACCTAGATTAAATGTCGCATCAGTTTCAATATTAATGTAACGAACAGACGCATTAATACCCACACCATCACCAATGTCATAATCGGCACCAACTTGTGCTGATAAACCAAAAGATGAATCTAAATCTAAATCGGATAATCCAGCCTCAGCGTTTGCACCGGTAAACTCTTCATCAAAAAAGACCGTGTAGTTCACACCAACTCCCACATAAGGTTGGAATTTAGCTGATGGATCGTTAAAAAAGTAGTTTGCGGTAATCGTAGGCGGTAAATGCTTGGTTTTACCCACCTGATCACCTGTACCTAACGGATCTGTTGCACCGAAATTGATATCATGGCTAAATGGAGTAGCAGCCAATAACTCCACATTCCATTTGTCCGTCACAAAATACGCAACATTCAAGCCTAGCTGCGTATTACTATCAACCTTTACGCCTATACCTAAATCAGAACCGGCCATAATGTTAGTACTACTATCGTCCGGTGCAACGGTTGTAAAACCAGCACGAACAACAATATCACCTTTTTCATAGGCTAATGCTGCAGGTGCAAAAATAACAGATGCGAAAGTCGTTGCCACTAAGGCAGAAATAAGTGTTTTTTTCATGTGCGTGTTCTCTTGATTAATTAAATTACGTTAATCATAAAGAGATAATGCAGGGTAAATATTGATCTAAAACAAAGGGCTAAAGGCACTCTTTATTTTGTCACCGAAGCTTTGCGTTAGATCAATAAAAACAATTATGAACAACTAAGCATTACTAAGCCAATCTTGAGGAGATAAGTACGCGCCTAATTTACCTTGCGCAGAATGCTCACCAGGAACGTAGTTATATTCCCAACGAACCAGTGGTGGCATTGACATTAAAATCGACTCCGTACGCCCACCGGTTTGTAAACCAAACAAGGTGCCACGGTCATATACCAAATTAAATTCAACATAACGTCCACGGCGGTACAACTGGAAATCACGTTCCATCGAACCATATTCGGTTAGTTTACGTTTTTCGACTATCGGCACATACGCATCAATAAACCCATTGCCGACTGCTTGCATAAATGTAAATGCCGTTTCAAAATCTGGATCATTGAGATCATCAAAAAATAAGCCCCCAACACCACGGGTTTCATTGCGATGTTTGAGATAAAAATAATCATCACACCATTTTTTATATTTGGGATACATATCTTCGCCAAATGGTGCACACAGTTGGTTTGCCACAGTATGCCAATGGACAACATCTTCTTTGAATGGAAAGAACGGCGTTAAATCAAATCCACCACCAAACCACCAAATAGGCTCTTCGCCGTCTTTTTCAGCAATAAAGAAACGGACATTAGCATGTGACGTTGGGATGTAAGGATTGTGTGGGTGGATCACAAGTGAAACCCCCATTGCTTGAAAACGGCGTCCGGCTAATTCAGGTCTAGCAGCTGTCGCAGAAGCTGGCATTTGCTCCCCATAAACATGTGAAAAATTCACGCCACCTTGCTCAATGACCGCCCCATTCGTCATAACGCGAGTACGACCACCGCCCCCTTGTTCACGCTCCCAGTTATCCTCAATAAAACGCGCCTTACCATCACTTAACTCTAAGGTCTGACAAATGTTATCTTGGAGTTTGAGAAGGAACGCTTTGACCTGTTCAATCTTGTCATTGGAGGGGATTTCGCCGTTCATGCTATTTATCCTCGCAGTACTTGTCCAGTTACTGCATCTTGAATTTTACTAGGGTGCGCATTGTGATCCACTTCGCCATCAATTGCAAAAACTGTCCGTCCAAAATACGTGTTGACCTGCTCAATACTGCGTGCGGGTTCCGCACCACTGGGGTTAGCTGAGGTCGATACTAAGGGTTTATTGGCCGCGTGACATAATTGAATCACCGTAGGATGAGCGCTAACTCTTACAGCAATCGTCTGTCTACCACCCGTCAAATAATCAGGTGTATGCGCCGCTTTAGGCATGATCCAAGTAAACGGACCCGGCCATGTCGCAGTAACTCGAGCAAGCATGACCTCATCAAGGCTAGATATATCAATGTAAGGATAAAGTTGCTCTATCGTTGCGGCAATTAAAATCAGTCCTTTATCTTGTGGACGAGTTTTCATCGCAAGTACTTTTTCTACCGCGACTTGATTGTCAGGATCACAGCCTAACCCAAACACTGCTTCCGTCGGGTAAGCTAGGACTTCACCTTGCTGAAATGCGTTAACAAAATCAGCCATGAAGACATCCGATAAAGCGGGAGTTGTTGATGCAGTAGGGTTGTATAGGGTAATACTCATAATTCAACAGTGCCAGAACATTTAGGTTTAACACATATTAAGCTAGAAACTGATTTTTGGATCATAGCAGGTGAAGCGCAATCAGGACAAATATGAGCTACCGGTTTGTCATTCAATACAAACTTGCATGCTGGATAATGGTTACACGAATAGAATTTTTTGCCGTATTTATTGGTTTTTTCTAACAGATGTCCTTGCTCACATTCTGGACACGTTACTTGGGTATCGGTTTGTTCTTTAATTGAACCTATATAATTACAAACAGGAAAGTCCACACACCCAACAAACAAACCGTACCGACCTTTTTTGATCGCAAGTGTTTGCTCACATTGTGGGCAAGGGGTGTCATGCATGACTTTGATTGTCGTAATGGCATTATCAGTCAATGACTTACGATAATCGCATGCTGGGTAAGTACTGCATCCTAAAAATGCAGATTTGTTTGCATATCTAATCGCTAATGGCTGTTGACATTGAGGGCAATCACCATAGACTTCATATATAGCTTCAGCGCTAACTTGTTTATCCGAAGAAAAGAGTGAACCATCGATTTTGGCCATTAGTGAAGTGGGCCATCCGGCATTTCGAAAATAAGATTTTCCATTTGCGCGTACGCGGTTTCTTTTCCTGGCACATTAAATAGCACCATTAATACCACCCACTTTAAATCTTCTAAGCAAAATTCTTTGCTATCAATTTCCATTACTCGATCAATGACCATTTCACGGGTTGAACTATCAAGCACATTAATCTGCTCAAGAAACATAATAAAACCGCGCGCCTCAACATCTAACACTGCAAGTTCAGGCTCTATATAGACTCGATTGACCGCAGAGAATGCCCCTTCAGTTAAATAAGGTTTATGTTCAGTTTCCTGCAACGCCGCAAGCTTCTCTAACCATTTGAGAGCTTTGTATATTTCATCCAAATGAAAACCTGCTAACACCAGTTCATCGGTGAGCGCTTCTTGATCAACATGAAAATCCGACTCGTTATGAATTAACGTTTCAAACAAGTACATGAGGATATCAAACATAATTCTCTCCTCTGAGTTTTATATAGCCGCCAGATACTGCTGCGACCTTGCCTCTAAGCTCATATTCTAATAACTTTGCCAACAATTGTGGTAACGGCAAGTTTGAATGTGCAGCGATAGTGTCAATTGCTGTAATTTCAAAACCTACACTATCTAACAAATCGGAATGTGACAAGTTTTCTTGAGAATATTTGTTATTTTTACTTGATATTGGGCAGGAATTTGGTTTTTCAAGATCGGTGAAATACAAATCGATATCATCCACATGATCAACCAGCAGCGCACCTTGTTTGATTAACGCATGACAACCACTGACATTGACATCATCAATTCGTCCTGGCATCGCAAACACTGTGCGATTTTCATTCAATGCTTGATTTGCGGTAATCAGCGATCCTGATTTATGCTGTGCTTCCACCACAAATGTGCCCATCGATAAACCGCTGATAATCCTATTTCGTTTAGGAAAATGGGTTGGCTTGGGAGGTTGATGCGGTAAAAATTCACTCACTACACAGCCATTCGCTTTGAGTATTTGGTCGCGCAGCACACAATGATGTTTAGGATACATATGTTGGTGTCCATGTCCTAACACAGCAATGGTACCTCCTTGTGCACTTAACGCTCCACGATGAGCTTGCGCGTCTATTCCTTGCGCTAATCCAGACGTTATCACCCAATGCCTTAAGGCTAACTGTTGTGCAAAATTATAGGCTTGCTGCTTGCCAATTTCACTCGCTCGCCTCGCACCGACAATGGCTATCTGATGACAAGCCAGCAATTCAATATTGCCCTCGGCAAATAATAGTAGGGGTCTATCACTCACTTGCAACAAGGTCTGTGGGTAATGCTCATCAGTACACAATATAATGTGCCGCTCAATGTCGTTGGCTTGAGCTTGCCAAGCGTATAAACGTGCAATAGGCTGAGTATAATCTGCGCGCAACTGGGCTATTTGTGCCCTCGTTAATCCGGCACTGAGTAAATTAGCAATCGGTTGAGAAGGTATTTGCGATAACTCACAACTGAGATAATCCGCTAATTTAAAACAGGTAATGGTACTGATACCAGTGCATTGTAATAACGCATATAATGGTGCTAATCCTTGCATATATCCCCTTAAAGAACCTTAATTTAAGGAGCGCGTAATTGTGCTCCTCGTTGAATCGTTGAATTGGCATTCACTATCACACCAAAACTTGTCGTTGCAAATGTCGCGATTACGACTAAATCGCCTTGCTTTAGCTGTGGTTGCGAATAGGTTTTACCTAAATGAGTTAGTGTGCTATCCGGTGCGTAAATACCAAATACCATTCCCGGCCTGGTCTGCTGCTGACCGACATCCATGACCACTACATCGCCTCTACTCCAACGCGTTCGAGTCGATACGCCCCCGACAATATAACCCTGCTGAGAATCTGCAACGGTTAATGTCACAGTAGACAGATCCAATAAAGATGGCTTAGGTACAATGCTATCGCCAAGTGTAATTTCTTGCTTTGAATCAGTAACTTTAAACACTTTCGCCACTGCGTTGTTGCTACCCGCGACATGCTGTCGTGCTCGTATAGGTTGAAACTGAGCATCAGCAACATGCTTTACATGGACACCCAGCGCAGCGCCTTGCATGTCATAAATCGTATGTTGTTTGTGCACGACTGCATACTGACCCTTAGACCAGTTTCGCTGATTATTTTCACCTTTTTGCTCCGGTGCATAATTGGCAAAGAGCAATTGCTGCGAAGTCAACCTAGTCAATTGTTGCGGATTGCCGATCACCATCATGCCATTGTTTATGCTCGCAGTACTGAGCACTTGATCATGATTAAGAAAGGGCTCAACCGCAGCCCAATTGATAAGATCAATCGCAGGTTTGAGATGTTTAATTCCCTGTGGCGATAATGCAATAATAGGTTTTTGTGGAACGCGTGAGAGCCTGAGGGTTGGTTTTCCATCTTGATACACCAACGTAATCACATCACCTGGATAAATTAAATGAGGATTGTGAATTTCAGGATTGGCTCGCCACACTTCAGGCCACAACCAAGGATCAGATAAAAATGTCTCCGAGATATCCCATAACGTATCGCCTTTTACCACAACATGCTTACTTGGGGCATCGGTTCTAAACTGAATGATGTCACCTTTGGCAAACGCTGCAGGCGCCATAAATAGCAGTAATCCAACAAACATGCAGGTGCACAAAGAATTAATTATTAAATTCACTTGTAGACCACCGGTTTCGTTTATCCGTTTTTTGTCAGTATCCACCATTATTCCCCCTAAAATTATGCATATTGCTAACTTTAAAGGTAGAATAGATGATAATGCATACCTTTGTGGTCCAGTTTTCCATAGCTAGGTATCAAAAATAATACTTTTAACCAGTATGGAAGAACAATATGCCCGTTTTAAACGTCCTTACATTTCCGGATGAACGCTTGCGCACGAAGGCGCAACCAGTAACTAACATTGATGACAGTATTCGTGCATTAGTCGCGGATATGTTTGCAACGATGCAAGCAGAAAGCGGTGTAGGCCTCGCCGCAACGCAAGTCGATGTGCACCAACAAGTTATCGTTATGGACGTATCGGATAAACAAGATGCACCCATGGTATTTATTAACCCTCAAATAGTTGAACAACGCGGTACAAAAATCAACGAAGAAGGGTGTTTATCGGTCCCCAATAACTATGCCAAAGTAGAACGTGCTGAATGGGTTAAAGTTACAGCTCATAACGAACATGGTACTGAGTTCACCTTAGAAGCAGAAGGCTTATTAGCCGTGTGCATCCAACATGAAATGGACCATTTGCAAGGTAAGTTATTTGTTGATTATTTGTCAGGACTAAAGCGCCAACGAATAATGAAAAAGCTTGAAAAAGAAGCGCGATTAGCCACCAAAGCATAATCTTACACTCCACATTAAAATAGGTATTGCGTTGAGCACCCCATTAAACATTATATTTGCTGGTACGCCTGAGTTTGCCGCTGATCACTTAGCGGCACTATTGACTACGGAACACAACATAATTGCAGTCTATACTCAACCTGACAGACCGGCTGGCCGGGGTAAAAAGCTGACTCCTAGTGCTGTAAAAATACTCGCATTAACGCATGCCATTCCCGTGTTGCAACCAGAAAACTTTCGTAGTCCAGAGACGCAGGCTGAATTAGCCGCGCTGAACGCAGATTTAATGATAGTGGTTGCTTATGGTTTACTTTTACCGCAAGTCGTACTCGATTCACCACGCTTAGGTTGCATTAATGTGCACGGTTCATTACTACCACGCTGGCGCGGAGCTGCTCCGATCCAACGAGCGATTTGGGCTGGTGATGCCGTAACCGGTGTGACCATTATGCAAATGGATATCGGCTTAGATACCGGCGCAATGCTGTACAAAACTCAATTGCCAATTACAGCTGACGACACGAGCACTAGCTTGTACCAAAAACTAGCACAACAAGGTCCTCAAGCATTAGTGCATGTGGTCAATGATTTCGCCGCATTTTTACCGGAACAACAAGATGATGCACAAGCTAATTATGCGAAAAAACTAAGCAAAGACGAAGCGCACATTAATTGGCATTTATCTGCGGAACAGCTCGAACGAAATGTCCGCGCATTTAATCCATGGCCCGTTGCTTTTTTCACCCTTGAAGATGAACACGGCAAAGTACAGAATATCAAGGTTTGGTTAGCACATATAGACACAGACCAAGACACATCTAATTTATCGCCAGGGCAGATTATTCGTGCTACAAAACAAGGACTAGCTATAGCAACCTCGAATGGTGCACTGGTCATAACACAATGCCAAATTCCAGGTAAAAAAGCGATGCCAATTAGTGACATTATTAACGCACGAGCAAGCTGGTTTACACCTGGACGTATTTTATTATCATCAACCGCAACGGCAGAATTATCATGAGTACACCTTTAGGTCAGCAATTACGCGCCGATGCCGCTTGGGTATTATTTCAAATTTTAGAAAAAGGCATGTCATCCAAACAAGCCCTAGGTCAACGTTTACCGGATTATGAAGGGCGCGATCGAGCTTGGTTGCAAGAAATGGTCTTTGGCTGTTTACGTACGTTACCTATTCTACAGTTTTGGCTCCGTGGATTATTAGATAAACCTCTCAAGGGTCGTAAAAAAATTCTCGAACACTTAATACTATTAGGCTTATATCAACTCGCCTATAGTCGCGTGTCAGAACATGCAGCCGTCAGCGAAACCGTCGGCGCTGCGGATTTATTAAAAGGCACCACTTTAAAAGCGTTAATCAATGCGATCTTACGTACTTTTATACGTGAAAATGTTGGTGAAACTTTACCTGACAGCTTAGCAGCACAAGCAGGCATGCCGAATTGGATCTATAAGTCTATTCAAGTAAATTACCCTGAACAAGCGTCAGACATACTCCAAGCAAGTAACGAAAAAGCACCATTATGGCTGCGCATCAATCAAGCGCATATAAGTGTAGCTGAGTTTTTAGCTAAATTAGAAGAGATGCAAATTGAAGCACAACTCAGTACAATCCACCCTGATGCCGTTATGTGTACTCGCAGCGGTGATGTTACGCGTTTTCCTGGCTATGACGAAGGTTGGTTTTCAGTACAAGATGGTGCAGCCCAACTTGCCGCACATTTATTAGATTTACAACCACACCAGCGCGTCTTAGATTGTTGTGCTGCACCAGGGGGTAAAACAGCACATATCCTTGCTACTCAACCCGACCTTAAAGAATGCGTAGCCATTGATAGCGATGCGCATCGATTAGTGCGTGTTGAAGAAAACTTAGCGCGATTAAATCACCAAGCGACATTAATCTGTGCCGAAGCTCAAGAAGTTGAGGGCTGGCATAACGGTGAGTTATTTGATCGCATTTTACTTGATGCCCCTTGCTCTGCAACGGGTGTTATTCGTCGTCATCCAGACATTCGTTGGTTACGCCAAGCATCTGATATTGCGCCTTTAGTCGCTATCCAAGCACAATTATTACAGCAAATGTGGCAAATATTAAAACCAGGTGGTAAGTTACTTTATGCGACCTGTTCTATTTTCCCAGAAGAAAATGCACAACAAATACAGGCATTTATTGAACAGTATCCTGAAGCTGAAATAATAGCGTTACCACCAGAATTACACTCTGTCAGCACAGCAACTAATGCTATCGGTCTGCAAATTCTGCCTGGCAACGGCAATATGGACGGGTTTTATTACGCGCTGTTACACAAACCCGCGCAATCATAAATAATAAGAGAAGCGTGACATGAAAATTATCATCATAGGTGCTGGACAAGTAGGCGGGACCCTCGCAGAAAACCTCGTTGGAGAACGCAATGACATTACCGTTATTGACTCTGATGGCGATACGTTACGCAACTTACAAGACCGCTTGGATATTCAAGTCGTTCAAGGGATCGGTTCCCATCCGGACGTATTACAAAAGGCCGGCGCCGAAAACGCGGACATGTTAATTGCCGTCACCAACTCTGATGAATCCAACATGATGGCTTGCCAGGTCGCTTATACTTTATATAAGACACCGACTAAAATTGCGCGTATCCGCTCTGAACAATATATTTTATATCAAGAAAAACTCTACGGTCATCAAGATATTCCGGTCGATCACTTAATTGCCCCAGAGCAACTGGTTACCAAATCAATTAAACGTTTAATTGATTATCCTGGTGCACTGCAAGTGGTTGAATTTGCAGATGGTAAAGCATCATTGGTTGCAGTAAAAGCATATTACGGTGGTTTGTTAGTTGGCCACGCTCTATCTGCATTAAAACTGCATATGCCTAACGTAGAAACTCGAGTGGCAGCCATCTATCGGCGCGGACGCCCTATTCGACCTTTAGGTACGACGGTAATTGAAGCGGATGATGAAGTTTTCTTTATTGCCGCAACTAAACATATACGTGCTGTGATGAGTGAGCTGCAAAAGCTCGAATCCAGTTATAAACGTATTATGATTGCCGGCGGCGGATTAATTGGTGCTGGTTTAGCCAAACGTTTAGAGCATAAACACAATGTCAAACTCATTGAATTTGATCCTGAACGCGCTAAATATTTATCCGCCCATCTTGATAATACCATTGTATTTAATGGTGATGCCTCTGATTCTGATTTATTAACCGAAGAAAATGTGCAGCAAGTGGATGCGTTTATTGCAGTAACGAATGACGATGAAGCCAATATTATGTCAGCGATGCTAGCCAAACGCCTTGGCGCTCAAAAAGTCATGGTACTGATCCAGCGCTCTGCCTATGTTGATTTGGTGCAAGGCGGTGAGATCGACATTGCTTTTTCTCCGCAACAAGCCACTATATCAGCATTGCTAACCCACGTGCGTCGTGGTGATATAGTGAATGTTTACTCATTACGTCGAGGTGCTGCCGAAGCAATAGAGGCAATTGCACATGGTGATAAAAACACGTCAAAAGTAGTCAGTAAAATGATTAAAGACATCAAGTTACCGCCAGGCACCACCATCGGTGCGATTGTCCGTCAAGAACAAGTTATCATTGCACATTCCGATACGGTAATTGAAGCAGATGATCATGTGATTTTGTTTTTAGTTGATAAGAAATATATCTCTGAAGTAGAAAAGCTGTTCCAACCTAGTGCATTTTTCTTTGGCTAACAGCGCTATAAGCACCGCGTGTTAGCTGCGCCAGAAGGTTGGCGAAAACAGCACTAATAAAGAAAAGACTTCTAATCGTCCGAATAACATAGCGATCACCAATATCCATTTACCGCTATCCGAAACGGACGCATAAGTGCCTGCTACATCGCCCAAACCAGGTCCGAGGTTATTTAAGGTTGCAGCCGTTGCAGTAAATGCTGTGATGTCGTCCATACCCGTGCCTAATAGTGCGAGCATAATGATCACAAATACAATGGCATATGCAGCAAAAAATCCCCATACCGCCTCTACCACACGGTCAGGCATAGCACGATCGCCGAGTTTAACCGAATACACGGCTTTGGGGTGGATTAAGCGGTCAATTTCACGCTTACCTTGTAAAAATAACAAAAATACGCGAATGACTTTTAACCCTCCTCCCGTAGACCCCGCACACCCGCCGATAAAACTGGCAAAAATCAACAATATAGGTAAAAACACCGGCCAAGCCGAAAAGTCGGTCGTCGCAAATCCAGCGGTTGTACTAATAGACACCGCTTGAAACATCGCTTGATCTAACGCAATTTCTGCCGTGTCATAATAATCATAATGGACCAGCACAAGAAAGCAAATTGCGATCAGTGCAAATTGAATCACCAAAAAAGCTTTAAATTCTGGATCACGCCAGTAACCCTTTAAGTTTCGACCTGAAGCCGCAGCAAAATGCAGTGCAAAATTTAACGCCGCAATCCACAAAAACACAACACAAATGATGTTAATGACGGGTGAATTGTAATAACCCAAACTGCTATCATGAGTTGAAAACCCACCAATCGCAATGGTAGAGAAAGAGTGACAAATTGCATTAAATACGTCCATTCCGCCAAGCCAGTAAGCCGCGGCACAGGTAATGGTCAAACCTAGATAAATGAACCACAACTGTTTTGCTGTTTCGGCAATCCGAGGTGTCATTTTGGAATCTTTCACCGGACCAGGCGTTTCTGCGCGGTATAGCTGCATGCCCCCTACCCCTAATAACGGTAAGATCGCAACAGCGAGAACAATGATCCCCATCCCACCTAGCCATTGGAGTTGCTGGCGATAAAACTGCATGGATTTAGGTAAAAACTCGATCCCTTCGATAACCGTCGCACCCGTGGTCGTTAACCCTGAAAACGACTCAAAGAAGGCATCCGTAATAGACATGTTTGGTTGTTCTAAGAAGATAAAAGGAATGGCACCAAAGCTCGCCAGTACCAGCCAAAACAAGGCTACAATTAAAAACCCTTCTTTGGCACGCAGATCGCGTTTGAAATGTCGGTTGGGATACCAGAATCCAATACCGGTGATAATACAAGTCAAAAACGCAAGAACAAATGGTAAACCACTACCATCTTGGTAAATCAAAGAAACGAATACAGGCAAAATCATCGTGACACTAAAAAGTGCGACAAGGAGCCCTAATATCCGAATAATAGCTTGATACTGCATAAAAAATTGTCTGATGAGTTTTGTTCATTATGTGCTTGTTCGCTCAAAATCTAAAGTGAAAAATAAATTTATTTAGGAAAAATAACCACTTCGCGTTTTTACCTAAGTATTTTAAATGTTAGCGCTTTCTTTTTTTATCATCTGTGTTAAATTTGACAAGATAAGTGATAGGAAATCGCTCATTTTTACACCTCGCTTAATTCTACTTTTAACAGCGACAATAATAATAACGCCATTTTCGCGATTATTTATCAATGGATTGAACCTCTCAAGTCTTCTTTTACATGGCTATACCAGCCCCTTTTGTGTGCCTGTTATAAACAGTTAACCACAAAGTTATCCACAGCTTATTAGTTTATTTTTATTGTGCTATAGCCAATGTTTATCGGCTATGGCATCCTTGTACCGTGTAAATTAAAAAAAGAAATCCACATGTCTGAAATTACTCCACCGCCGTTTGTCTTAGTTGATGGTTCATCCTATTTATTCCGTGCTTTCCATGGCATGCCTCCGATGTCAAATTCACAAGGACAAGCCACGCATGCCATCTATGGCGTGATCAATATGCTCAAAAGTCTACTACGAACCTATGACCCGACTCATATTGCGGTGGTTTTCGATGCGAAAGGTAAAACCTTTCGGGATGATATTTATCCGGAGTACAAAGCCAACCGTCCTCCGATGCCTGATGAACTTCGCTCACAAATTGCACCATTGCATACCATCATTAAAGCAATGGGGTTACCCTTAATTGTTGAGCCAAATGTTGAGGCCGATGACGTCATTGGTACATTAACTAAGCGTGCGACTGCTTTAGGGATGCACTCATTAGTCAGTACCGGTGACAAAGATATGGCGCAGTTGGTGGATAGCCATGTGACCCTAATCAATACCATGAATAATACCTTGATGGATGTGCCAGGAGTACTTGAAAAATTTGGTGTGGGACCGGAGCTGATCATTGATTTCTTAGCGTTGAAAGGCGACAAAGTTGATAACATTCCTGGTGTCCCTGGTGTCGGAGATAAATCCGCACTAGGTCTATTGCAAGGCATTGGTGGAGTTGATGCGATTTATAACAATCTTGATAAAATCGCTAGTTTGGATTTTCGTGGTGCCAAAACCATGGCTAAAAAAATGCAAGAACATGAGCTGAATGCCCGTTTATCCTATGAGTTGGCAACGATTGTGATTGATCTACCTTTAGAATATTCACCCGATGAGCTGAACATTCAAGCACCGGATAAAGATGCCTTAGCGGAGCTATTTCAAACCTACGAATTTAAACGTTGGTACAGCGAGATCACCGGAGAAACGTTTGCTAAAGCAGCAGCTCCAGCAATGTCAGCGTCACAAAAATCTGCCCCCATAGCTGCGGGTGTCACTTTAACTGAAGCCGCCGTAAACGACGATATACCCTTAGTGCCAGCTAACGTTGTCACCGCAGCAATGCCTGCGGTTAACCGCGATCATTATGAGGTTGTATTAACTGAAGCAGCATTATTCACCTGGTTAGAAAAATGTCGTAACGCTCCGTTGTTTGCTATGAACATTCAAACCACTAGCGCGCATTATATGGAGGCTCAAATTGTTGGGTTTTCGCTCTGCGTTGGCCTTGGAGAAGCCTGTTACATTCCATTGGCACATGATTACCCTGATGCGCCAGAACAGCTTGATCGTGAATGGGTCCTCACACAATGTAAGCCACTCTTAGAAAACACCAAAGCACAAAAAATTGGCCACAACATTAAGTATGATAAAAATGTCCTTGCTAATCACGGCATCACGCTCAACGGCGTCGCTTATGACACGATGCTTGAATCCTATGTGCTCAACAGTGTCAGTACTAAACATAATCTGGATGCACTGTCTGAACATTACTTAGGGCATCAAAAGATTCATTTTGAAACTATTGCTGGTAAAGGGGCTAAGCAACTCACCTTTAATCAAATCGCTCTCGATGACGCAGTGCCTTACGCAGCAGAAGACACCGAAGTGATGTTTCGTTTACATGTGGTGTTGTGGCCGCAATTAGTCGCCCAACCGGAACTGGCTAATGTGGTGAGTGAACTCGAAGTACCGTTATCGCAAGTATTATCGCGGATGGAGCAAACAGGTGTATTAATTGATTCACAACAACTTCTCCAGCAATCACAATCGCTGGCTGAACGAATTGTTGCACTTGAACAAGACGTACATGAAATGGCTGGAGAGGCCTTTAACTTGGGTTCTCCGAAACAGTTACAAACCATTTTATTTGAAAAAATGAATTTACCCGTGTTAAAGAAAACGCCTAAAGGCGCTCCTTCGACGGCGGAAGAAGTGCTACAAGAGCTTGCGCTTAACTATCCACTACCTAAAGCGATTATGGAATTTAGGGGCTTAAGTAAACTTAAAAATACGTATACTGATAAATTACCCAAGATGATCGATCATCGCACTGGACGAGTTCATACCTCGTATCAGCAAGCTATTGCTGCAACAGGGCGATTGTCGTCAACCGATCCTAATTTACAAAATATTCCAATCAGAACCGCAGAAGGACGTAAAGTTCGTGAAGCATTTATTGCGCGTCCTGGATATAAAATCGTAGCAGCCGATTATTCTCAAATTGAATTACGTATTATGGCACATTTATCCAAAGATCCCGGGTTACTGCATGCCTTTGCTAATGGGCTCGATGTGCATAAAGCGACTGCCTCAGAAGTGTTTGGTGTGCCATTAGAGAGTGTCACGAGTGAGCAACGTCGTTCATCTAAAGCGATAAATTTCGGTTTGATTTATGGCATGTCAGCATTTGGCTTGGCCAAACAACTGAATATTCCTCGCAATGAAGCGCAAACTTACATGAATACCTATTTTGAACGCTATCCGGGGGTGTTGCATTATATGGAAGCGACGCGTGAAGAAGCGAAAGCGCTAGGCTATGTTAAAACCGTATTTGGTCGTCGTTTGTATTTACCTGAAATCAAATCAAGCAATGGCGCACGTCGTGCTGGTGCTGAACGAGCTGCGATAAACGCTCCGATGCAAGGAACCGCTGCTGATATTATAAAGTTATCGATGTTAGCTGTGGACACATGGTTACAAGCACAAGACCCTAATGATATTTGCATGATAATGCAAGTGCATGATGAATTGGTTTTTGAAATAAAAGAACAGAAAGTCGAAGAGTTTTCACGCAAAATTGTTAATCTAATGGAAACAGCAGTATCCTTGTCGGTACCATTGATTGTTGAATCTGACGCCGGAGATAATTGGGAGCAAGCCCACTAATAAAGGCGCAGAGAGGATTTTACACATTTCAGCTGAGGAGAAAGCGTCCACATTAACAAAATAAATGTAGAATATTCTTGTAATTTTATTACATTTATCTTGATAATTTTTTATCTGTGCCTACAATAGTGTTTGTAGGGTACAGAGGTTTATATTAAAACCTTTGTTTAGGCTCCAGCATTCTTTGTTGGAGCTTTTTTTATGCTTTTTGAAAAATAATTTGAACTAATCTAATGAAGCACTCTCTATAGTACTGTTAATGTGTGTTTTCCCTTGTTTAAAATGCCCCAGCGTGTTCTGGGGCTTTTTTTTGCCTACAATTTACATACAGGTTTCAAGCTGGTTCAACAAAAAATGTTATTCGTTCGGTGCTTGGTTTATGGTATCTAGGTCTATCGTTTCTTTACTTTCTGGTGCTTTAAGTTGTAGCCACTCATCAAGCTTATGTTCTAACTCATTTAAACCTATACGAGTTAGTGATGAAAAAGCATGAATCGTTACGTCACCACAAAATGCCATCGCCGCTTCTCGAGCCATCAAAACTTGCGCTTTACGCTTGCCTGATTTGAGTTTATCCGCTTTGGTCAGTAATGCTAATACCGGAATTTCCGCATTCACCGCCCATTGAATGAGTTCTTGATCAAGATCTTTAAATGGATGACGTATATCCATCAACACGACCAGCCCTGCAATACATTTGCGCTTTTGCAAATATTCACCGAGGGCTTTTTGCCATTTTAACTTCATCGCTAAAGGCACTTTGGCATAACCATATCCCGGCAAATCCACTAATCGGCGCTTTTCATCTAATTCAAAAACATTAATTAACTGAGTACGACCAGGCGTTTTACTCGTCCGCGCTAACCCTTTTTGACGTGTCAATGTATTCAATGCGCTGGACTTTCCGGCATTGGAGCGACCCGCAAATGCGACTTCGACGCCACTACTTTGGTCTAAATGCTGAATATCAGGTGCACTAGTGAGGAATTTTGCTTTAGTATAATAGGTCATTGAAGTGTATTTCTTATTAAGTGATCTAGGATATGTTTCGATATAGAATTGTATATTTTACATGTTTTTTTCAATACATTTGCAGCGAATGGTTTTTAATCTGTCTGTAAATGTGTAATATACGCATCATAGCACATATGTGCATAAAGATTATTAACGTTTTTTAAGAGTACTCGTATGAAAAAACTAAGTTTGTTGTTCTGCCTATCATTGACTATTAGCGGTTTTACCATGGCACAAGGTGATGCAGAAGCAGGTAAAGCTAAATCAGCAACATGTGCAGCGTGTCACGGATCAGATGGTAATAGTATGCTCCCTATGAATCCAAATCTTGCTGGTCAGCATAACAAATACCTTGTTAAGCAGTTACATGAATTTAAAGCCGCTGCATTGAGTAGTGGTAAAGAAGGACGTAACAATGCCGTCATGAATGGTATGGCAGTGGGTCTATCAGAACAAGACATGTTAGATATTTCTGCATACTTTTCAAGCCAAACCGCCAAGCCGGGTGCTACTCCTGAAGAATACGTAGCGCCAGGTGCTGCATTATATCGTGGTGGCGATGCCGAACGTAAGATCACAGCATGCATAGCTTGCCATGGTCCTCGTGGTAACGGTATGGGTCAGGCTGGCTTCCCTGATATTTCAGGTCAGCATGTAGATTATACGGTGAGTCAACTTAAAATGTTTCGCTCTGGTGACCGTCATAATGACTTAAATGGCATGATGCGAGACATCGCAGCGAAGTTAACTGACGAAGATATTACGATTTTGGCGAACTATGTTGCTGGGCTGCACTAAAGTATTTGCAACTAAAGTACTATTTATTTGTCTTTTTTATGTAAATGAGTTGTAAATAGAAATAATTACTGTATTCTGTCAGCATCTTGACGGAACGTAGAATAAAGTGTCAGGAAGACCCTAAACAATTAATAAACTCTGTCAAAAATAATAATAAGTAGAGTCGTTGGAATACATCCTGCTAAAGCCGCGTAAGACGGATAAGCAATATGGGAGAAGTGTAAACCAGCCTAATAAGGTGATAATTTCGATTATCACCTTTTTTCTTTTCTATCCCTTACTAAATTTCTATAATCTGTTGTATAATCCTTCATTGAATTGCAACATATTACAGAGTCAATCATGCCACGCGTTAAAAAATCCAGAAAAGCAGGTCCAATAGGCATTGCCAACAGTTCCGATAAATACGGTAGTCATAAAACAAAATCAAAAACCCCTTCTACCGTAAAAAAAGATAACGGGCGACCATCAGGCTCAAGAAACTCAGCCCCTAATACAGATAAAAAAGTCATTAACGGGCCGAAAAAAGATCCCCGTATTGGCAGTACCAAAAAGATTGAATTGACACCAAGTAAGCAAAAATTAGTTGAACCTAAAGTTAAACGTTATGCGACACCAGCACAAGAGCTTGCTGCATTAGAAGTCGATGAGCGCTTAACCATGTTGATCGATAAATATGATGACGACCAACACTTGAGTAAAGAAGAAAAGCAATACATGGAAGAAAAAATGGCGCGTCATCAAGTTTTATGTGATCTTTTAGGTATTAAAGACGAGGAAGACGAAAGCGAAATTGTCCGTCAAGTCAAACAGAAAGAAATTATCGCTGAAGATGATCCACTCAAGACATTTGAGTCTATTAATATTAACGATTTTAAATAATAGAGTGTGGATTAAGTAGTATGTTTATTGCTTTGGTAGTGTTAGGTATCGTGATAGTGGCTGGTTTGGCGTTTTATGCCGGTAAATTATTATCACAACTTAATGAGCAAAAAGTAAAATTTGCTCAAGCCAAAGCGAAACAAGCAGAAGTTAGAGCGAAACGTATTGACAACATCATGATGTCTGTTCATACCATTGCCCTAGCCGTTGAGCAACAGCAGTGTGATTTATCAGAAGGGGTTATCCGCTTAACTAACTTGTTAGATGCTCTGCCAATAAACCCTGCCCCACACTTTTCTGATATTTACCCAAACATCTATCAACTGCATGCACAAATTTCTGATTTTGCGACGCATGAAGCTCGTTCTGCGTTAACCAAAAAAGCCCGTCGTGAACAGGATCTTGCTCGAGAAGCCATTGAGGCTAACTTTGAAAGCTCGATCATTGCTGAAGTTACCCTATTACGTGACTATCATCCTACTATTTAGACTTTTTTCCTAAGTAAAATATACATTTACACTACATTCGTTGCACAAGTCACGTTATACTAGTTGTCATAATTATCCCAAGCACAACGAAGTAAATATAGTATGTCAAATTACGATGTAAAAACATTTCAAGGAATGATCCAGGCGCTACAAGATTATTGGGCTCGCCAAGGATGTGTCATTATTCAACCATTAGATATGGAAGTCGGTGCTGGTACATTTCACCCGATGACATTTTTGCGTTCACTTGGACCAGAGCCTATTTCAAGTGCTTATGTTCAGCCTTGCCGTCGCCCGACGGATGGTCGTTACGGTGACAACCCTAATCGCTTACAACATTACTATCAATTTCAAGTTATGCTCAAGCCCTCCCCTAAAGATATACAAGACTTGTATCTTGGTTCATTAAAAGAACTGGGGTTTGATCCGCTTGTACATGATATACGTTTTGTTGAAGATAACTGGGAATCCCCTACTCTAGGTGCTTGGGGCTTAGGATGGGAAGTGTGGTTAAACGGTATGGAAGTCACCCAGTTCACCTATTTTCAGCAAGTCGGTGGGATTGAATGCAAACCTGTCACAGGCGAAATTACTTACGGCTTAGAACGTCTCGCTATGTATGTGCAAGGCGTTGATAGTATTTATGACTTAGTGTGGACGCATGGTCCAAATGGACCGGTTACCTATGGTGATGTATTCCATCAAAACGAAGTTGAACAAAGTGCGTATAACTTTGAGCACGCCGATGTCGATGCGTTATTTGCTGCATTTGATCAATCTGAAAAAGATGCGCTCAATCTGATAGAGCACAATCTTCCTTTACCCGCTTATGAGCAAGTGATGAAAGCATCACATTCATTTAATTTACTTGATGCCCGACATGCTATCAGTGTAACTGAGCGTCAACGTTATATATTACGTGTTCGAACGTTAGCAAAAGCAGTTGCCGAAAGTTATTTTGCAGCACGTGAAGCACTTGGCTTTCCGATGTGTAACAAGGAGGCAAAATAATGCGTACAGATACATTATTAATAGAATTGGGAACTGAAGAGTTACCACCAAAATCACTTAAATCATTAGCCACCGCATTTGCTGCTAATATGCAAAAAGAAATCGATGACGCACAGCTGTCTTATAGTGCTGTCAATTGGTTTGCCAGCCCTCGTCGTTTAGCAGTACAAATTAGTGACTTGGCGTATCAACAAGCAGATACCGTTGTTGAAAAACGCGGTCCAGCCGTCAGCGCAGCTTTTGCTGAAGATGGACAGCCCACCAAAGCCGCTATGGGTTGGGCTCGTGGCAATGGTATTGATGTTGCCGAGGCTCAGCGTTTAGTGACGGATAAAGGTGAATGGTTATTACATAAAGCCCAAGTCACAGGTCAAGCATTAGATGCCTTGATTGAAGGTATTGTTAATCGTTCTGTCGCAAAGCTCCCCATCCCTAAACCGATGCGTTGGGGAAGCAGTGATACCCAATTTATCCGTCCTGTACACACGTTTACGGCAATGTACGGTGCTGATGTATTGCCAGCGACAGTTTTAGATATGCCATCCAATAATCTAATACAAGGTCACCGTTTTCATGGTCCTCGTACGTTTACCTTAACGCATGCAGATAATTATGAAGCGGCCTGTCGTGAACATTTTGTCGTCGCCAATTATGCAGTACGCCAAGCTAATATCGCTCAAGGTCTGAATGATCAAGCTAAAGCCCTAGGATTAACCGCAGATTATAATGACGCATTATTAGAAGAAATAGCCTCATTAGTCGAATATCCTGTGGTATTGCAAGCCAGTTTTGAAGAGCGTTTTTTAGCTGTACCCAAAGAAGCGCTAATCTATACAATGAAAGATGACCAAAAATACGTACCTCTGTTAGACAGTGACGGTAATTTATCTTCGACGTTCCTTTTTGTTAGTAACATTCAATCATCTGCGCCTGAGTATGTGATAGAAGGAAACCAAAAAGTGATTCGTCCACGTCTAGCTGATGCTGAGTTTTTCTTTAATACCGATAAGAAGCATTCATTGGCATCACGTTTAGATTCTCTTAATAGTATTTTATTCCAAAAGCAGCTGGGTACTTTGGCTGAAAAAGCCACACGTATTGAGCAAGTTGCCGGCTTTATTGCTCAGACAATTGGTGCGAATGCCGACCATGCTGCGCGTGCCGGTTTACTTGCTAAAACAGACTTAATGACTGAAATGGTTATGGAGTTTCCTGATGTACAAGGTGTAATGGGTAAATACTATGCGTTGAATGATGGCGAAGATACCAGTGTTGCACAAGCCATTGCTGAGCAATATATGCCTCGTCATTCCGGTGATGCGTTGCCTTCTACGGATGTCAGTGCTGCTGTTGCCTTAGCCGATAAATTAGACACACTCGCCGGCATTTTTGGTATTGGTATGTTACCTAAAGGTGATAAAGACCCCTTCGCCCTTCGCCGTGCAGCTATTGGTGTGTTACGTATAATTACTGAGCGTAGCTATAATTTAGATGTACGCGAATTATTAGCATTTGCAGTCTCCACCTATGGCGACAAGTTGACGAATATCGACACATTAGATAATGCGGTTGAATTTGTTCTCGGTCGTTTCCGTGCGATGTATCAAGACCAAGGGATTGATACGGACGTGATCCAAGCCGTCAGTGCACGAAATGTTTCAAAACCGACAGATTTTGCAGCTCGTGTACATGCCGTAGCCGCGTTTAAAACACTCCCCCAAGCCGAAGCCCTAGCTGCGGCTAATAAACGTGTTGCTAACATACTAGCGAAGAATGAAGTCATCGACAATTCAAGCGTTGATGAAACATTACTAAATGAACCACAAGAACGTGATTTATATCAGCAAATTACCCAACAACAAGCTACAGTTAAGGTAGCGTTAGTTACCAATGACTACACGTCCATTTTAACTTCATTAGCGCAGTTGCAAGATTCGGTTGATGCATTTTTCGATAACATTATGGTCATGAGTGATGATGCGTCATTACGTCAAAACCGCTTAGCCTTATTGTTACAACTTCGTGCATTGTTCTTATCTACTGCAGATATTTCTGTTTTAGCGAACAAATAAAGGATCCATGCTGTAATATGCTTTCTCAAAAATTACGACTGGTAATGCTTGCCGCTGCGATCACTCTCAGCGGTTGCGCATCCAATGTAAACATCCGTGAATATTTTCCGGTTGTTTCGACCACAGCATCTATTAATTACGAAGCCTTATATTTACGCGGTATTTTTAATTGGTGGGAAGCCGAGCCAGCCTATAAAGTCATCTCTGGGACTGATGGCTATTATGTTGACGTTAAATTAATTGCAGACGGACAGCCTTATGATTTTCGTTTCGCTGATAGTAATTATACAAGTGAACTTAATTGTGGTGCGGATACACCCGACACACCTATAGCTCAAGGTCAAAAACATGATTTAGTATGTGTTTCAGGATCACACAACCTTCAGTTTATCCCATCAGAAACAGGTACTTATCGTTTTAAACTGCTGAATAATGGAAATCCTACACTATTAATTACACGAGTGGATTTTTAATCCGCTATTCGTTTATTATTTTTAATTCATCATAAAAAAAGCCTTCTACTGGTTTATCAATAGAAGGCTTTTTTGTATCTTTCTTATGCAACTTTGCTCGTTACCGAGGGTATCAATTACACGTCTAAGTTTTCTACGTTTAGCGCGTTTGATTCTATAAAGTTACGACGTGGTTCAACATGATCACCCATTAATGTCGTAAACAATTGATCAGCACTTATCGCATCTTCAATCTTAACTTGTAACATACGACGTGAATCAGGATCCATTGTCGTTTCCCACAACTGACTCGGGTTCATTTCCCCTAGTCCTTTATAACGTTGGATATATTGACCGCGTTTAGCTTCATGCATTAACCAGTTTAACGCTTCTTTAAACGACTCAACAGGCTGTGTACGTTCACCGCGTTGGATATATGCACCCTCACTCATCATGCCATTAATTGCGTCATTTAGAGCTGCAATCTTTTTATATTCGCTCGACTCTACGAAATCATAATCGATATTGTAGCTGTAATCGATACCGTGCATACGCATAGTAAACTTAGTATAAAAACGATTAAACTCTTCGTCTTTCAGTACTTCCCCTAAATACGTTGCACCGTCAGATTCATCACTGGTCATCTGATTTACAAATGAAGTTGTGAATGCTTGCAGCTTCGCTTCGTCACTAAAGTCACTGGTACTCAACGTATCTGAGTAAACTAACTGATTAAGTATATCTACAGGCATTAAACGGTGCATGCGAGCGATCATTTTATCTGCTGCTTGATATTGTAAAACCAAGGTTTCGAGTGCTACACCAGTAATTGCTGGTGCGCCTTCTGCAGTAAATAATGATGAGTTATCAACAGCTATCGATGTTAAATATGCATTTAGGGCATCATCATCTTTTAAGTATTGCTCTTGTTTACCTTTCTTAATCTTATACAACGGCGGCTGTGCAATATAGATATAACCACGTTCAATAATTTCCGGCATTTGACGGAAGAAGAAGGTTAGCAATAATGTACGAATGTGAGATCCATCGACATCAGCATCGGTCATAATGATGATGCTGTGATAACGTAGTTTCTCTGGATTATATTCATCACGACCAATACCACAACCTAATGCAGTGATTAACGTTGCGACTTCTTGTGAAGATAACATTTTATCAAAACGGGCTTTCTCTACGTTTAGGATCTTACCTTTCAATGGCAGAATCGCTTGGTTTTTACGATTACGACCTTGTTTAGCAGAACCACCCGCAGAGTCTCCTTCCACTATATACAGTTCAGAGAATGCTGGATCTTTTTCTTGGCAATCAGCAAGCTTTCCAGGTAAGCCAGCCAAGTCTAATGCCCCTTTACGACGAGTCATATCTCGAGCTTTACGTGCTGCATCTCGTGCACGCGCAGCATCAATAATCTTACCGACAATGATTTTGGCATCGGCAGGGTTTTCTAATAGATACTCTGTCAATGTTTCACCCATCGCAGATTCTACCGCTGACTTAACCTCAGATGATACTAACTTATCTTTGGTTTGTGATGAAAATTTAGGATCAGGAACTTTAACAGAAATAACGGCCGTTAAACCTTCACGGGCATCATCACCTGTCGCACTAGTCGCGTTTTTATTCTTTTTATTAAATCCTTCTTTTTCCATAAAAGTATTTAATGTACGAGTCAATGCTGAGCGGAAACCGGCTAAGTGAGTTCCACCATCACGTTGTGGAATGTTGTTAGTAAAACAAAAAATATTCTCTTGGAATGAATCATTCCACTGCATAGATACTTCAACGGCAATACCATCTTCACGTTCAATGTTAAAGTTAAACGGTTTTTGATGCACTGGAGTTTTGTTTTGGTTTAAGTATTCAACAAACGCTTGAATCCCACCTTCATATTTAAAGTGGTCTTTTTTACCATCGCGCTCGTCTTCTAGAATGATAGATACACCCGAGTTAAGGAACGAGAGTTCGCGTAAACGCTTGGCTAATATGTCGTAGTGAAAAAGAATATTAGTGAAGGTATCAGCACTTGGCCAGAAACGAATTTCGGTACCTGTAGACGTCGTATCGCCGACAGGCGCTAATGGCTCACTTGGGACACCGTGAATGTATTCTTGCTCAAACACTTTACCACTACGTTTAATGCGTAAACGCAATTTATGAGACAATGCGTTAACTACTGAAACACCAACACCGTGCAATCCACCTGAGACTTTATACGAGTTATCATCGAACTTACCACCCGCATGAAGTACCGTCATGATGACTTCGGCTGCAGACACACCCTCTTCTTCATGGATCTCAGTAGGAATACCACGACCATCATCTGATACAGAAACAGAATCGTCAGTATGGATTTTGATTTTTATATCGGAACAATGACCTGCTAAGGCTTCATCGATAGAGTTATCTACTACTTCAAACACCATGTGGTGTAAACCAGTGCCATCATCGGTGTCACCAATATACATACCTGGACGTTTACGTACTGCATCAAGTCCTTTTAGGACTTTGATACTGGACGAATCATAATTATTTTCTTCAGCCATATACTCACTGCTCCTCTTCGACGTGGCCATGTTCCACGTGAAACATTTTCTTATCATTATATTCTTCAACAAACGAAAGGTGTGATTTTTCGATTGCTGTTACAAACAATTGCGTGTTTGTTGCTAAGAGCGCTTCAATAAAGTTCTTACGTTTATCCAAGTCTAACTCTGCACCAATATCGTCTAACAAAAAAATGCCCGACTTATTGGTTGTTTCAAATAAATGTAACGTTTGCGATAATTGTAATGCTGCTACCAGCATGCGTAATTGACCTCGCGATAAACGGTCTATCGCAATGACACCATCTGCTTTAATTTTTATATCCGCTTTATGGATACCAACAGAGGTAAATCCCATACGCGAATCATACGTTGTTTTTTCTTGTAAAGCAGAGATGAAATCAATCGATTTATCCCAGCCCCGATTATACGAAATTTCTAGGGAAAACTCAGGTAAAAATTGCTCTGAAATGCGTTTAAATATCAATTTAAGCGCAGAAATATAGTTTTGCCTATCCGTATCTATCTTTTCACCATATATCGCTAACTGATGGCTCCAATAATCTAATTGAATACTGTCTATTTTTTTACCAGTTTGTTGTAATTTCAATAATGCATTACGTTGTTTGAGGACTTTAGCATAGCCAATAGACAGATCAAAAAATGATTGTTCCACGTGAAACAATCCCCAATCTAAAAATCGTCTTCGCTGTGTTGGCGAACCCAATAATAGATCTGTCGATTGCGGTGTGAATATTTGCACGGGAATATAGGAGACTAAGTTAGCTAAACGTTGCGAACGTTCGCCGTTAATACTACATAAAAACTCATCTTTGCTGTTACGCATTAATCCAATTTTATGAATTTCGTTTTTATTATCGGTGCACTCTGCAAATACACTAAATTGTGAATGTGTAGATTGAATAACAGAACGGTGTTTGTTGGTGCGAAAAGAACGACCAAAACCAAGATAATGTAGGGATTCTAAAAAGGAAGATTTACCGCTGCCGTTTTGCCCCACCACCACATTAAGATGTGGTGAGGGATAAATCGTCGCAGATTCAATGTTTCGAAATTGCGAGATCTGGACTTTGTCCAGTTTCATAATAAATTCAAGTTGATGACTAAAGACGCATTGGCATGATGACGTATAATGCCGAACTATCCATGGCGTCTTCAATGAGTGCACTAGCGTTTGAATCCGATAAATTAAACTTAACATCATCAGTTTTTAATGCATTCATGACATCAATCAAATATGCCACGTTAAAGCCAATTTCAAGATCTTCACCTTGATAGTTAACATCTACAATTTCTTCTGCTTCTTCTTGCTCAGGGTTATTGGCGGTAATCTTCAACTCACCAGCAGATAAGTTTAATCGAACACCACGAAATTTTTCATTTGATAAAATAGATGCACGACTAAATGCTTTTTTCATTACGTCTTTATTCGCAATGACTGCTTTAGTGGTTTCTTTAGGTAATACACGACGGTGATCAGGAAAACGTCCATCAACCAATTTAGAAGTAAAAACAAAATCTGCAGACTTGACACTAATATGGTTAGAACCAATTTTGATTTTAACCGAACTATCATTTGATTCAATCAAGCGGTTAATTTCAAGTACACCTTTACGAGGAATAATCACTTGACGCACTGGAAGTGTATCCGTCGTATACGCTAAATTACATAACGCTAAACGGTGACCATCAGTCGCAACCGTACGAATATTGTTTTCTTCGGTTTCTAATGACATTCCATTTAAATAATAACGCACATCTTGCTGTGCCATAGCAAAGCTAGTGCTATCAATTAAATGCTTTAAATCACTTTGCGAAATAACAAACTCAACGTCTGCTTGCCAATCTTCTAAGTTTGGATAATCAGCTGCATTTAAAGTGGAAAGAGTATAACGCCCACGACCTGAACGGATTGTCGCTTTATTACCATCAACCTGAAACGTAATATCATTTCCGTCAGAAAGACCGCGACATATATCTACTAATTTTTTAGCCGGGACAGTAATCTCACCTTCTTCATAACCTTCAGATGATAGGGCTAAATGAGAAATGAGTTCTACTTCTAAATCTGTTCCCGTTAAAGTCAACGTACCATCTTTTACGACTAATAAAATATTAGATAAAATTGGTAGAGTATGGCGACGTTCGATTGCGCCAGAAACTAATTGCAACGGTTGTAAAAATTGTTCACGGCTGATCGTAAATTTCATGGTCAGGATCTCATTGGCTGTAAGCGTTATTTCATTATGCCATTCTAATGCTTAAGAAGACAAAGTTCTAATTAAATTCTTATAGTCTTCCTTTATATCATGACTTTCTTCTTTTAACTGTTCGATTTTTCGACAAGCATGCAAAACAGTCGTGTGATCCCTACCCCCAAATCCATTGCCTATTTCAGGCAAACTGTGGTTAGTCAATTCCTTCGCTAGAGCCATCGCCATTTGTCTTGGACGCGCAACACTTCGACTTCGGCGTTTGGATAATATATCAGCAACTTTAATTTTGTAATAATCAGCGACTGTCTTTTGAATATTATCCACAGTAACTAATTTATCTTGTAACGCTAATAAATCACGTAATGCTTCGCGAACAAAATCAATACTTATCTCACGGCCAGTAAAATTAGCATTAGCAATTACCCGATTTAAGGCACCTTCTAATTCACGTACATTTGTACGTAAACGTTTAGCGATAAAGAAGGCAACCTCATTGGGGAGTTTAATTTTATTTTCTTCTGCCTTGCGCATTAATATAGCAACACGAGTTTCTAATTCCGGAGGCTCAATAGCTATCGTTAAACCCCAACCGAACCGTGATTTAAGACGGTCTTCTACCCCTACAATTTCTTTAGGGTACTTGTCAGACGTAAGGATAATCTGTTGATTACCTTCTAACAAAGCATTAAATGTGTGAAAAAATTCTTCTTGTGAACGATCTTTGCCAGCAAAAAATTGGATATCATCAATCAATAATGCGTCGACTGAACGGTAATACCGTTTAAAATCATCAATCGCATTATTTTGTAATGCCTTAACCATGTCTTGAACGAAACGCTCAGAATGCATATAGACAATCTTGGCATTGGGCTTATTCGCTGCAATCCCATTCCCTACAGCATGTAACAAGTGAGTTTTACCTAAACCTGTTCCGCCATAAATAAATAAAGGATTATATGCACCACCAGGATCATTTGCCACAGACGTAGCAGCAGCTCGCGCTAACTGATTTGACTTACCTTCAACAAAATTATCAAATTGGTAATTAGGATTAATATTACTTTTATATTGCGATACCATAGGCGGAGTATCTGCCGTCGCAGCAACAGAAACTACAGGCGCTTTTGGTTGAGTAGCGGCGGGCATACTAGTTTGGATTGAAGAATTGGAAACGCCTGAAGATAATGCCGTATTTGATTTATTTGAACGTTTGGCAAAGACATCCAAAATTAACTTAGGAGGCTCACCCGAGGCAGAATGATATTCACTTATTAAATGAGAAATTTGATTAAGGTATTTATCTCTGACCCAATCAAGCACAAAACGATTTGGTGCAAAAAGTGTGATGGCAACTAATTGTCCTTCTTCTAATTGCAAATCAGCCTGTAATGGTCTTATCCACATATTAAATTGCTGTGCGTCTAAATCAAGCGATAAACGCTCTAGACACTGCTCCCAAAGTTGCATATCAACTCCTTTATAATTATTATCTGTGGCTAATTATACGCCTATCCACAGTCCAAACAATAAATAATATAGCTTTATGTATTAAGCTATTGTATTGATTGAGTTTTTACTTGTGGATAACATTTTACCATAAGCTATATATAGTCACTAAAATAGAAGGTAAAGGGATATTCAGGGGTGGAAACATGAATCATAAAGCGCATTAAAGATCAACGCTGTGGATAAAAACAAACGATGATAATTATCCAACGCAGGCAAATATTTGTGCACATAAAAACGAAATAAACAGTTAAATTGTGGCTGAAGCGTATTTGGTTATGATGAAGATAATGGTTTAATATATACAAATAATAATGTTGATCATTTTCTGTGCGATTTATCTAATAAAGGGTGTATTAAGCATTGACAAAACGTGATTAGATCTCTATTATTGCGCGTCCTTTTACAGCGGTATTGATGAATTTCACGTCATTGGCTTAATCGAACCTATATTTATATAGTGGTATATGTTCAGCCAGTAACAACATTTTTCACGCATTGTGTTTAACTAAACTATAAAGTAGAGACTTAGGTAATGAAAAGAACATTTCAACCAAGCAATTTAAAACGCGCTCGTTCACATGGTTTCCGTGCTCGCATGGCAACTAAAAATGGTCGTAAGATCCTTGCAAATCGTCGTGCAAAAGGTCGCGCACGTTTATCTGCATAATCAAAGCACATAACGAGTATTAAAGTGGGTAACGTATCGTTCACTCGGGAGTTGCGGTTGTTAACTCCGGCCCACTTTAGTTATGTTTTTTCTGAAGCGGTACCCGCACCTTCGAAACACGTTACTATCCTCGCACGCATTAATTCACAAAATGACCATCCTCGGTTAGGCATAACTATTGCCAAAAATCGTGTAAAAAAAGCACACGACCGAAATAGATTAAAGCGCGTTATTCGAGAAAGTTTCCGTCATCACCAGCATTTTTTACCAAATGTTGATATTATCGTGATCGGAAAGAGTAATCTTGATACTCTTAGCAACCAAGAATTTAATGAACTGCTTAACACCCTATGGAAAAAGCTAAAAATACGCTGCGAAAAATCTTAATTTTTCCATTTATAGCGCTGATTAGATTTTACCAAATCGCTATTTCTCCTTTTTTAGGCAGTAATTGTCGGTTTCATCCTACGTGTTCACAGTATGCGTTAGATTCATTTAAGACCTATGGATGGTTAAAAGGTGTTTGGTTATCTGGCCGTCGCATATTAAAATGTCATCCGTTTCATCCAGGTGGGATTGATCCCGTGCCTGATAACAATAAAAATCACAAACCTAAGTAAGAGACCAAAATGGAATCACAACGTAGTTTTATGCTTATTGCCCTTGCACTAGTGAGTTTTTTACTATGGCAGGAATGGCAGTCAGCATACGGGCCAAAAGCGGTCACACCAGTTGAGCAAACACAAAACGAATTAGCATTACCTGAGGCCAAATTTGTCGCGAGTACTAATTCAGTCAATAGCTCAGTAAATAACTCGACAGAAAATGCAGCTACTAACAGTGCAGTTGACGTACCAGCCGGTATGGCTAGTCAACCTACTGTTCCTGTTATGCAAAATCAACAAGGTCAAAGTGTGCGTTTTGTTGATGTTGTTACAGATACATTATTGGTAACAATTGATTTATTAGGTGGCGATGTCATTAAAGCCAACTTAGTTAAATATCCTGTTACTAAAGGTTCTAACGATTCTTATAGCTTATTACGTCCTAACGCAGATGCATTATATGTGGCGCAAAGCGGATTAATCGGTGCTAACGGTCCAGATGCTAATCCCGCAGGTCGCCCTTTATACACAACAAGCAGCATGCAATTTACGTTAAATAATGACACCTTATCAGTGCCACTTAGTTGGGTCGGGAATGATGGTCTACAAATTACTAAAACGTTTATCTTTACCCGTGGTAGTCATGCGGTAGAGTTACAACAAACTGTTGCTAATAACTCAATTAATACCGCAATCGTTCAGCCGTATGCTCAACTTAAACAAACCTTCGCTTTACCTGAAAGTAACATGTTTATGCCAACTTATCGTGGCGCAGCATATGGTACGGATCAAGAACAGTATCAAAAACATCCGTTTAGCGATATTGAAGAAGAAAATCTACGCATCGCCACCCCAGCTGGTTGGATTGCAATGATCGAACATTACTTCTTATCTGCTTGGGTACCACCACAAGATAAAACCAATACTATTTATACCCGTTCTATTAATAACGAGTTTGCCACTATTGGTTATACTTCAGAACCAGTAAGTATTGCTGCTGGTACTCAAACCATCTTAGAAAGTGTTCTGTATTTGGGTCCTAAAGATCAGGATACACTTAAGCTATATGCCACAGGCTTAAACTTAACTGTTGATTATGGCTTTTTATGGTTTATCTCTGAATGGTTATTCTGGTTACTACAAATTATTCAAGGTGTCGTTGTAAACTGGGGCGTCGCAATTATCATCATTACTATTATTGTTAAAGGGATCATGTATCCATTAACCAAAAAGCAATATGAGTCAATGGCTAAGATGCGTGTATTAGGCCCTAAAATGACCCAGTTGAAAGACCGTTTTGGCGATGACCGTCAAAAAATGTCGCAAGCTATGATGGAGCTGTATAAGAAAGAAAAAGTAAACCCTATGGGCGGCTGTTTCCCTCTATTACTGCAAATGCCAATATTCTTAGCCCTTTATTGGGTATTCTTAGAAAGTGTTGAATTGCGCCAAGCTGACTTTGTATTGTGGATCACGGATTTATCGACTAAAGACCCATTCTTTGTTTTACCGGTGTTAACTGGTATTTCAATGTACATGCTACAGAAGTTACAGCCAATGACGGTAACCGATGAAATGCAAAAGAAAATTATGCAGTTTATGCCTGTCATGATGACTATTTTCTTTATGTGGTTCCCAGCCGGTCTCGTCTTATATTGGTTAGTGAGTAACATTATTACGTTGGTTCAAGCAAAAATAATTTATGCTTCAATGGAAAAACGTGGCATAAAAGCACACTAATTTTCAGACCAAAATATGATATAAGCCGTTTGTTTCAAGCTCTGTCTTGATGAAGCAAACGGCTTTTTTATTGGCAAATTGTACTTGTGACCTAAAAGCACCGTATAATATGTCACAACCATTTTTTATAAGGAATACACTATGCCTACTTTTGATATTGTCTCTGAAATTAATAAAGTTGAAGTCGCTAATGCTGTTGATAACGCCAATCGTGAACTTGCAACGCGATTTGATTTTCGTGGCGTTGAAGCCTCATTTGAATTAGTTGGCGAAACGGTTGAAATAGTTGGTGAAGGTGAGTTTCAACTGAAGCAAATGATGGATATCTTACGCAACTCTTGTGTTAAACGGGGTGTTGACACCAAATCGTTGGATATGCAAAGTGTAGATCGTAGTGGTAAATTGCATAAACAAAAAGTTGTGTTCCAAGAAGGTATTAATCAAGAAACGGCTAAAAAAATCATCAAATTGATTAAAGATGCAAAGATGAAAGTACAAACAGCCATTCAAGGTGAAAAACTTCGTGTGACTGGTAAAAAACGCGATGATCTTCAACAAGTCATGCAATTAGTTAAAACGGCTGATTTAGGTCAACCGTTCCAGTTTGAAAACTTCCGAGATTAATTCACTATGAGTGTTGTTGATCAAGTTACTCCTGCACCTAACTTATTCCATCAAGATACTATTGTGGCGCAAGCCACCGCTATAGGGAAAGGCGGCGTAGGGATCATTCGCGTATCAGGACCACAAGCGCGAGTAGTAGCTCAGGCCATTATTGGTCATTGCCCTGCCCCACGTTACGCCCATTATGGTGACTTTAAGGGCAGCGATGGAACCGTACTTGATCAAGGAATTGCACTATTTTTTCCCAATCCACATTCTTTTACTGGCGAAGATGTCCTTGAATTACAAGGGCATGGTGGTCAGATAATTATGGATATGCTGATCCAAGCTATCCTTTCTCAGCCACACATTCGTTTAGCCAAACCTGGAGAATTTTCAGAAAGGGCATTTTTAAATGATAAATTAGATTTGACACAAGCCGAAGCAATTGCAGATTTAATTGATGCATCATCCGAACAAGCTGCGCGAAGTGCACTACGTTCGTTACAAGGTGAGTTTTCAAAACGTATCAATGAACTAGTAGAAAGTATTATTCATTTACGCATGTATGTAGAAGCGGCGATTGATTTTCCTGAAGAAGAAATCGATTTTTTGTCTGATGGTAAAGTCCAAGGTGACTTAAACCATATTGTAGCGACACTTGCTAGCGTGCAACAACAGGCAAAACAAGGCAGTATTTTACGCGAAGGCATGCAAGTAGTGATTGCCGGGCGTCCTAACGCTGGTAAATCGAGTTTACTCAATGCTTTGTCTGGCAGAGATGCGGCTATTGTCACTGAAATTGCAGGTACGACTCGAGATGTGCTGTCTGAGCATATTCACATAGATGGCATGCCACTTCATATCATCGATACAGCGGGGCTCAGAGATAGCCCAGATATTGTCGAACAAATTGGAATTGAACGGGCATGGCAAGCTATTCAAAATGCTGATCGAGTGTTGTTTATGGTTGATAGCCATACTCAAGCTGATGACAGTACTGATCCGCATCAAATTTGGCCTGAATTTATGGCAAAATTACCGCCTGAATTAGGCGTGACAGTGATCCGTAATAAAGCAGATTTGAGTGGTGCGCCTGTTGGTTTTAGTAATGATCATGGTTATCCAACATTTACTATTAGTGCAGCATTGCATGATGGCGTGGATCTGGTTACAGCACATTTAAAAGATTGCATGGGATTTGATACTACTAGCGAAGGTCAGTTTATTGCTCGACGTCGCCATGTATTAGCCATTGAAGATGCGGCTAATCATTTACATACGGGTAAAGAACAACTCGAATTGAATTTTGCTGGTGAATTACTCGCAGAAGAATTACGCTTAGCGCAACTATCCTTAAATGAAATTACCGGTGAATTTAGTTCGGATGATTTGTTAGGTAAAATTTTCTCTTCATTTTGTATTGGTAAATAAACATGCAGCAAGTTGAAATCATTGTAGGCTCGGTATTAGGTGCAACAGAATATGTAGCAGATGCAATAGCGGCGGTATGCCCAGAAATAGGGTTAATTGCAAACGTGCATTTTTCTCCAAATTTGGCTGATATTAATCCCGATGCACCATGGATAGTATGTAGCTCGACGCATGGTGCCGGTGATTTACCGGATAATATTCACGCATTTCATAAACAACTTCAAGACAGCACATTAGCCAATCCCTTTTTAATAGTGGGTTTAGGTGACAGTAGCTACGATACTTACTGCCAAGGTGCTCAAACTCTGTATGATACATTGCTTCGTACTGGAGCCAATGCACTGCAAGTCCCCTATTTGGTCGATGTATTACACCACCCTATTCCTGAAGATGTGGTAGTAGCGTGGATCACACCATATTTAACAGCGCTTGCGGCGAATGAAGCGTAAATATGAATACGAATAAAAAGCACAACATATGAATCAAGCTGAACTGCATGCCTTACAACAGCCTATTAGTCATTACGCACGTGTATTGTATTGTGTGTATTTACAACCGCATGCAAATGTATTGAGTGGTGCAAGTGAACCTATTAAAAATAAAGCTATAGGAAAGTTATTAGGGGATCAATACAATACTTTTACACAAGGTAGACAGATTAATTCAGTGATCCAAGAATTGATCGATGTAGGGTTAGTCAATATCAATGCTAAAACTGATCTTTCGCGCAGTATCCAAGATCAACGTGTTGCACTACCATTAATGGTGTTAAAAGATGATGCCTATCAGATATTGCATGGTGCTATAGCCCCTATGCATGGGCAGTGGTTACCCGATGAAACCTTGTATCAAGAATTATCATCCTTAGTTGGATTAATAGATAAAAGTTATACATTGGAAGATGTCGGTGAGTTTGTCGCCTATTGGTTAGGCCGACCACAAAATCGCTTTACTTTGTTTCAATGGACGCAGAAATTTGTATTACAACGTAAGCAATTTGCTCAACGTGGTAACAGACAGCAAGCGGCACAAACCGTGATAGGCAATCAGCAAGTAAAAACTACCGCGGGGATAGTGGCTGATGATAAAACCCGAGCGCTAGTTGAAAAATATAATAAACCTAATAACGAAGATTGAGAATAATTGTGGATAATATTGCAGATAAAATTGATCGTTTAGCCAAAACGCTAGGGAAACGTACCCCACTGGAAAAAGATTATATTAGCTATGAAAACTTACGTAGTGATTATGAATCTAAGGCTAATGCAGAGATCAGGCAATTACAACACGCAACCAAAAAAGATCGCATCGCGTCTTTACATGGTAATGCCGATCTCAATCCTGATTGGCGTTTTAATACGTTAGTTAATGATGCTGATGATGTAAATGAAGCAATTAGCATCGCACACTCTTTTATTGCGGCACATGACGATCCACACTGGCGCAATAATAGTTCACACATGATGATTTTTTATGGGGATTATGGCCGAGGTAAATCTCATATTGCCGGTGCTATTGCGCATGAATTAATAGAAAAATATGAAACGAGCGTTTTATATCGTCAGTTAAGCTCACTGTTAGATATGCGTTTTTTCTCTTATGATTTTAATTCTAAAGATAGCGTGGGTGAAAATTTCCGTCGTCTACAACGTGATTTACTCAATGTTGATTTACTTATATTAGATGAAGTATGTGTCAATGAAACGATGCTTAAGAAAAATGCCCAAAGCTGGTTAGGTAACCTACTTCGCCAACGATTAGTGAATCACAAAAACTGCATACTGATCACTAACCATGAGTTACCTGATTTAGAAATTGCACTAGGTAAGTATTGTGCAGAATCAATTAACGAATACGATAAGTACAAGGTACGTTTTACTGGTCCAAGTCGCCGTGAGCAGCTTGGTCCAGAAGCTATTAGTAGCACTCCAGTGCATCAATCTGCTGGTACGTCGCAAAATGCAGGTCAAACTTCTTCACAAAGTCCTGTGCAAAGTCCGTCACACAGTAACTATACTAATCGACCGCAAGGCGGTTACCGACCTGGACAGGACTTATACAAGTAATTGTTTTAGCCGCTAATTTTTATATCTATTTTTGTGGCTATTTCAGTTCAAATATTATAATTCACTTAAGTGAGGTAAGGCGTTAAATGCGCCTTTCTTTTCACAGGTTTTTGCCCCAATTTGACTCGCAAACTTAACTGCTTTAAACAACGTGTCAGCATCAAATGATTGGGTTGATGTGATTTTGTGGTTAGAACAGTAACTCAAAAAACCACTGATAAATCCATCACCCGCACCAGTGGTATCAACCACTTTTTGAGGCATAAAAGGGGTGATATGAAGGTTATCACCTGATCTATTCATTACAGTGATAGGATTAGCTCCATCAGTAATCAAAATCACCGCACCATTAGCAATATTGTCATTGATGATTGTTGTAAAGTTGGGGATAACCGTTTCTAAATGGATATATTCTTCTTTACTAAATTTTAAGATATCCGCCAAGATCATTAAATCACCTACTCTCTCTGGTAAATACTGAACTTGCTCTGCTGGCCACAGATTTTCTCGTAAATTAACATCAAGACTGATTAACGCACCGGTTTGTTGAATTGCCATTAAACCCAATAACGTCGCGTTATGATTAGCTGGCAATGTCGACGTATTCGAGCACAAATGAATAATGTCGCCAGTAGTGAATGGATAAGCGGTTATCGACTTAGCAGTAAAATCTAAATCTGCAGTATTATGACGATAAAATTGAAACGATCGCTCACCACAATCATCCAAACTCACTAAAACTAAGGCTGTAGAATGTGAAGATACAGGGCTATATGCTAGTTCCACTCCAGCAGCCTCTAATTCTGTGGTAAGTAATCGACCCATCGCATCACTGCTCAACGTGCCAATAAAAACACTTTTTTGTCCTAATTTAGCGACACCGACCGCTACGTTTGCTGGTGCACCACCAGCACATTTAACACAGTGTGACGAATCGTTATCCGCAGGCAGTAAATCAATTAATGCTTCACCAAATGAAATAATAGCCATATAAACGCTCCTATTTAAAAATTTTGTATTGTATTTATGTAAATACGATGTAAACTTATGATATAGCTTAATCGATTAAGAATCAAATTAAAGGTTGTGAAATGTCACTAAAAAATCAGGTTCAACTTATCACTTACGTAGACCGTTTAGCAAATGGTGGTTTAGATAAACTCAATACACTATTGAGTCATGAATTTGCAGGGTTGTTTGGTGGTGTGCATTTATTACCTTTCTTCAATCCTATTGATGGTGAAGACGCTGGATTTGATCCCATTGACCATACACAAGTAGACAAGCGAATAGGTACTTGGGCTGATATTGCTAGTATTGGTGCAACTCACGATATTATGGCTGACTTAATCGTCAATCACGTGTCTGCTCAGTCACTCGTATTTCAAGATGTGTTAGCTCAAGGCTCACAATCGCCTTATTTTGATCTGATCATGACCAAAGAAAAAGTATTTGGGTTAGAGGCTACTCAAGCGGATATAGATAAAATTTACCGTCCTCGCCCTACCCCTTGCTTTACCCCTATGACGTGTGCCACTGGCGAAGTCATGAATGTTTGGACCACATTTACCTCTAATCAAATAGATATAGATGTTACTGGTGAACAAGGTCAAGCATACTTAGACCGTATTTTAGATACGTTTGAACAAAACAACATTAAACTCATACGCCTTGATGCCGCAGGTTATGCCATTAAAAAGGCAGGGACTAATTGCTTTATGCTAGATGATACATTTGATTTTATCAATGCATTATCAGCCAAGGCCAATACACGAGGCATGAACTGTCTAGTCGAAATCCACTCGTATTACAAAACTCAAATAGAAATAGCAAAGCGCTGTGAAGCCGTTTACGACTTTGCATTGCCGCCATTAGTCCTACACACTTTATTTAATAATGATGCGCAAGCGTTGTTTGATTGGTTAAGTATCTCACCCCGAAACTGCGTCACAGTATTAGATACACATGATGGTATTGGCATTGTTGATGTGGGACCTGAAGGGGATAAACCAGGATTATTAACGAATAAACAAATTGATAATTTAGTCGAATCTATTCACCATAATTCACAAGGTCAAAGTCGTAAAGCTACCGGTGCAGCTGCAAGTAATGTCGATTTGTATCAAGTAAACTGTACTTACTTAGATGCATTGGGCAACAACAAACAAGACTATTTGTTAGCACGTGCTATCCAGTTTTTTGCACCAGGGATCCCTCAAGTATATTATGCAGGAGTATTAGGGCTTAACAATGACATGGTATTATTAGCTAAATCACAAGTTGGTCGGGATATAAATAGACCTTATTTAGATGATGCTACTCTGCAATCTGCGCTGACTACGCCATTTTTTGGTGCTATGAAAACCTTGATTGAATTACGCAATACCCATCCAGCATTTAACGGTAAATTTGCTATTTCATTAAATGATAACAAGTTAAAAATGCAGTGGCAGTTAGCTGAAGAAGCTATTTGTTTAGATGTAGATATACTACAACACACTGCCTCTATAACCTCATTCATCAATGATAATATAGAACAAACTATTGATATTAAAGATGAAAATATAAAATAAACATATTTGCTTACGCTTTTTACAACCTTTTACCCTTTGCTTGCGACTATACTGTTAAGACTGATACCAGATCAATCATTACAACAAATCTTCGCAGCATCTCCTAGTGGCGGTTTACAAGTCAAAACTGACGTAGGAAAAATCAACATCACAACTCATGATAACCCCTCTATTGTGGTTATTGTCGAGATAGAAGGTAAAATCAATGGCGGTGGTCCAAAACTGATATTACACACATCAGGTGGTAGCGTTAAAATAAGAAAAAGTAATAATATCAATAACCTAATGTAAATATACATATTTACCCACAACTTGATCAAAGCATATACATATATGTGGATAACTACACGAATAACTTGAGATCAACTACTGTATATCAAGATCATAACTTTTCTTCAAACTAGCCCTGTGGATAACCATGCACTTTATACACAAGCTATACGCACTTACAAACGCACCTTAAAGACAGTTATGATCGCTGTAAGTGTTTAATTTTAATAGAAAAAAATGGCTTACACACAGAAAACACCTCCCTTAATAATAATAGTAATAATCTATACTCTATTTAAAAGCTTATATATATTAGAGGCGATGCTTTTCACAAAGCATTGTCAACTTTCTAGCAAATCAGCTAAAATGTATTGGTCAAATTTTATAGGTCAAGTTACATGTTTTACGAAAAAGCATACGATGTCATTGTAGTAGGTGGTGGTCATGCCGGCACCGAAGCTGCGCTTGCTGCTGCCCGCATGGGTGCACAAACGTTATTGTTAACGCATAACATGGATACGTTAGGACAAATGTCATGCAATCCTGCTATTGGTGGAATTGGCAAAGGACATTTAGTTAAAGAAATTGATGCTCTTGGTGGTGCAATGGCACATGCCATTGATCTTGCAGGGATCCAATTTAGAACGCTAAACGCGTCAAAAGGCCCCGCGGTGCGCGCTACGCGCGCACAAGCTGACCGAGCCTTGTATCGTAATGCCGTGCGCAATATGCTTGAGCATCAAGAAAACTTGACCATTTTTCAACAATCTTGTGACGATATTATCGTTGAACAAGACCGCGTAACCGGTGTTGTAACACAAATGGGCTTAAAATTTAAAGCCAAAACTGTCGTTATCACGGTAGGCACATTTCTAGGTGGCACGATCCACATAGGATTAGAAAATTACAAAGGGGGTAGAGCCGGCGATCCTCCATCAATCGCACTTGCAGAGCGCTTGCGCGCATTACCTTTTAGAGTGGATCGTTTAAAAACAGGTACGCCTGCCCGGCTTGATGCGCGGACGTTAAATTACGATGTGATGCAACCTCAGCCCGGTGATACACCATTGCCAGTATTTTCATTTATGGGTAACGTTGATCAACATCCTCGACAAATTCCCTGTTACATCACGCATACCAATGAGCGTACGCACGAAATTATTAGAGGTGGATTAGACCGTTCACCTATGTATACGGGTGTTATCGAAGGAATTGGGCCTCGTTATTGCCCCAGTATTGAAGATAAAATTAACCGTTTTGCGGATAAAGACTCACATCAAATTTTTGTTGAGCCAGAGGGATTAAACTCAATAGAAATCTATCCAAATGGAATTTCAACATCATTGCCATTTGATGTGCAATTTAATTTGGTTCGATCAATTAAAGGGTTTGAGAATGCACATATCATTCGTCCTGGATATGCGATTGAATATGACTTTTTTGACCCACGTGATCTTAAACAATCCTTAGAAACCAAGTTTATTGGCGGATTGTTTTTTGCTGGCCAAATCAATGGTACTACCGGTTACGAAGAGGCTGGAGCGCAAGGGTTAATCGCCGGAGCCAACGCAGCATTGCAAACTCAAGACAAAGAAGCGATCAGTTTGCGTCGTGATCAAGCCTACATTGGCGTGTTAATTGATGATTTAGCTACTATGGGTACCAAAGAACCGTACCGCATGTTTACATCTCGAGCAGAATATCGATTATTATTGCGTGAAGACAATGCTGATATGCGTTTAACACCATTGGGTCGAGAAATTGGTTTAGTAGATGATGCACGTTGGGCAGCATTTAACGAAAAATTAGAATTAATTGAACTAGAAAGACAACGTTTGAAAGGACAATGGATCCATCCGCAGCATGCAGCCGTTCCGCTGCTAAATCCGATACTAAAAAATCCAATAAGTCGTGAACATTCTCTTGAAGAAATGATCCGTAGACCAGAAATGACTTATGCCAAGCTAATGGATATAGAGGGTTTAGGGCCAGGTTTGACACATCAACAAGCGGCCGAGCAGGTTGAAATACAAATTAAATATGCCGGTTACATTGAACGACAAAAAGATGAAATAGCGAAAACACAACGACATGAAATGACATTGTTACCACCACAATTTGATTATTCGCAAATTTCAGGATTATCCAATGAAGTGGTTGCAAAATTAACGGATGCGCGTCCAGAAACCTTAGGCAAAGCATCACGTATTTCAGGGATCACACCTGCTGCAATTTCATTGCTCTTGGTATATTTGAAAAAACATAACATGCTGCGAAAGTCTGCATAAATTTTTTGCATTAGCAATAAGGCGCAGTAAATGACTCAACAGTCACCAGAATTACAAGCACAAGATCAACAACTTGTGCAAAAATTACAATTTTTAATCGGTAAAACGGCATTAGTTGTGTCAGATGTGCAGCTACAAAAACTGGTGATGTACATCGAAATGATGTACAAATGGAACAAAGCGTATAATTTAACTTCTATTCGTCAGATTGATGATATGTTGGTTAAGCATATATTAGATTCCATAATCGTCGCCCCACTCCTCAAAGGTAAACGCTTTATCGATGTGGGAACTGGACCTGGTTTACCTGGTATTCCACTTGCGATTATGCATCCTGACTATGAATTTGTATTGTTAGATTCATTAGGAAAACGCGTAAGATTTATGCAACAAGTGGCATATGGCCTAAAATTGAATAATATTTTACCGGTACAATCACGAGTAGAAGAATACACAGACCCGCATGGTTTCGATGGTGTGATATCGCGAGCGTTCGCAAGCATAAAAGATATGTTGCACTGGTGTGGTCATTTGGTAAATACTAACGGGGAGTTCTTAGCGTTAAAAGGGCAATACCCAGAGAATGAACTGACCGATATGCCGGCTGGTTATGCACTCACTGAATATGTACAACTGCATGTACCACAACTGATAGGTGATCGTCACTTGATCAGAATTAAATCAACCGCTTAATCAGATAAAAGAGAATGGCGCGTGGCTAAAATTATTGCAATAGCGAATCAGAAAGGTGGCGTAGGTAAAACCACATCGACAGTAAACGTAGCAGCGTCTATGGCTGCAACTAAACGTCGGGTTTTATTGATCGATCTTGATCCGCAAGGAAATGCAACGACCGCCAGTGGCGTGTCGAAACACGATGTTCAAAACACGTGTTTTGAATTACTTATCGAAGATAAACCTGCTAAAGAAGTGATCATCACAGAAACAAGCGGAAAATATCATTTGATTGCAGGTAATTCAGATAATACTGCTGCCGAAGTCAAATTGATGGAACTATATGCACGAGAAGTACGCTTGCGCAATGCACTCGAAGCGGTTCGCGATGATTATGATTTTATTTTTATTGATTGCCCTCCATCATTGTCACAGTTGACAGTGAACGCATTAGCCGCTGCCGATTCAGTAATTGTTCCCATGCAGTGTGAATATTATGCACTGGAAGGCTTAACAGAATTGATGGGTACCATCGAAAAATTAGCATCAGTGGTCAACAAAGATTTATGCATAGAAGGGATTTTAAGAACCATGTACGATCCGCGTAATCGCCTGGCCAATGATGTATCAGAACAACTAAAACGACATTTTGGAAAGCTGGTGTACCGTACCGTGATACCCCGCAATGTTCGTTTGGCAGAAGCACCCAGTTATGGTACACCAGTGATGTACTATGACAAATCTTCAACCGGTGCCAAAGCTTATCTGGCATTAGCAGGGGAAATTCTTCGTCGTAAAGATACCGTCGCCACACAAAAAATTGCATAGGAATTAATATAAAATGGCTGGAAAAAGTAAAGGGTTGGGTCGAGGATTAGATGCGTTGTTAAGCACATCGCGCATCGCTGCCCCTGATGCAGTTAATTCTGATGGACAGTCTAGTTCCGTTTCTCTTGACGGCTCATTACGTCATATTCCAATCGAATTTTTACAGCCTGGTAAGTATCAACCGCGTAAAGATATGTCGCCTGATGCCCTTGAAGAATTATCAACATCGATCCAAGCTCAAGGGATTATTCAACCGATTGTGGTTCGCAGTGTCGGAGAAAATAAGTATGAAATTATTGCAGGTGAACGTCGCTGGCGCGCATCGCAAATGGCAAAACTGCATGAAGTACCATGTTTAATCAAAGAAGTACCGGATGAAGCAGCAGTTGCTATTGCGTTAATTGAAAATATACAACGTGAAGATCTCAATGCGATGGAAGAAGCCCAAGCTCTTGACCGCCTGATGAAAGAATTTGAATTAACTCACCAGGAAGTAGCACAAGCAGTAGGTAAATCGCGGACAACAGTCACCAATCTATTACGCTTAAATTCGTTAACCAATGAAGTAAAAAAGTTGCTTGAGTACGGTGATATTGATATGGGCCATGCCCGAACCTTACTCGCATTATCGGGAGAGACGCAAGTTGAAGCTGGCAAACATGTGGCTGGCAAAAGTCTTAGTGTGCGTGAAACTGAAAATTATGTGCGTAAATTACTCAATCCCCCACCAGAAGCTGTAGCTAAACAAGTCGATCCGGATGTGGCACGTCTACAAACTGATCTAGCCGAAAAAATCGGTGCACACGTTAAAATCAATGCCAATAAGCAAGGCAAAGGTAAAGTCGTCATCGATTTTACTGATTTAGAACAATTAGACGGCATCTTAGGCTTTTTCAAGTAAGAAAAAATCATTCAATTGAGCGAAAAAGTTTACGACTTTGGATCTACTACTTTCACGTTATCTAAGCTTTTAAAGGGCTTAAGTACCTATTTACAGTACATTATCATGTAAATGTATGCACACC
>JAQXDG010000189.1 GCA_029251505.1 Glaciecola sp.
CGTGTCCATATAAAATTAATTAATTAACTCACTATGAGGTGAAATATCTCTCACTCGCTCACACCCAATGCACAACAGTTATGGTTTTTACCACTTGGCGGTTGTGGTGAAATTGGCATGAACCTAAACTTATATGGACACGACAGTCGCTGGTTAATGATTGATTGTGGTTTAACATTTAACGCTCCACTTAACCCAGAGGACGACTATGCCGAGCTGGTAAAACGGCATGAATTGGTTGCTGCTGATCCTCGCTTTATTGAAGAACGAAAAGATTTACTTTGTGGCATCATTATTACCCATGCGCATGAAGATCATTTAGGGGCTATACCTTTCTTGTGGCAGCGCTTTCGCCAACCTATCTATACCACTAAATTTACTGCCGAAGTGCTGCGGCGCAAACTCAGCGAATTTGATTTTGGCCATTTGGTTGAAATCATCGAAATGACGCCCCTAGATGAATGTATTATCGGTCCTTTTAGTGTCAAATGGCTTCCGATTACTCACTCTTTACCTGAACCTTGTGGACTTATCATCACGACACCTGTCGGCAAGGTATTTCATACGGGAGATTGGAAGCTCGATTCAAATCCTGTTGTAGGAGAGGGAGTGAATTATGATTATTTTAAACATCTCGCGACGCAAGATATTGATGCGATGGTGTGCGATTCAACCAATGCGTTAAAGCATGGTAACTCGGTATCAGAGAGCGCTTGTGAAGCTGGACTCTATCATTATATCAATAGTGCACCTAAACGCGTTGTAGTCGCATGTTTTGCTTCAAATATAGCTCGGTTAATTACGATTGCTCGCGTGGCGCAACAGACTCAACGAAGGATGGCTGTGTTTGGGCGTTCTCTGGTTAATATGATCGGGATCGCTCGTCGCACCGGATATTGGCCAGAGGACTGTCAATTAATTGATCGTCGTCATGTCGGGTATTTACCCGAGGAAGAGGTATTAATTGTCGCAACGGGCTCACAAGGAGAGCCTAAAGCAGCATTGAATCAGCTCGCTAAAGATACTCACCGTGATATTTCTCTTACTTCCCAAGATACGATCATTTTTAGCACGATAGTTATTCCCGGAAATGAACAGCCGATAGAGCAATTAGTAAAGTTATTTACTCAGCGTCAGATACAAGTAGTACAAGCACACGATAGTGTGTTGCCGATCCATGCATCTGGGCATCCTAACGAACAAGAGCTTAGAAGTATGTATCGTTGGGTGCAGCCTAAGATTAGTGTGCCCGTCCATGGCGAGGCTGCGCACTTGCAACGCCATAGTGACATTGCAAAAGACTGTGGCGTTAAATCAACATTAGTCGGTGCCAATGGCGATTTATTTCAATTATCGATGCCGGTAATGATAAAGCGCGGAGCGGTCAATGCAAAACGCATTGCGATCCAGCGTGATGCTAAAACATAATATGTAATCAGGTATATCAATGCGTTTTAAAACGTATGGTCTATAATAAATTAGTAAATTTGTATTTCCAAGGAAGGATGATAGATGTCAATGAGGCATTGGGCCAAGTTAGCCCCTGTAATATGGTTTTGTTGTACGTTAATTATAGGTACCCATGTTCATGCTCGTGAATACGAACCGATTAAAGGCGGCGCGCTCGAACTAGGCGGATTTGACTTATACGCCAATGAACGTCATCGTTTTGAGATATCCTCTGCCTATGAGCTTGGGCATGTTGCACGTGGTACGGTATTTTCGATTGGTTCGGGTAATCAACTTGCTACGCCCGATGATTTTACTCAAGATATCACGAATCCTCTGGATAGCAGAGCTAATAGCGCCTTAATCGGCGTGCGCTGGAACTCGACTCGAAACACGACGGGTTTTGCCAAAATAGGAATGCAACAAAAGAACTTTGATTCGTCATTGCGTCCTGATTTTAGTGGAGCAGACTGAAATTAGGATGAGTACAGAAATAGTGCAATGGGCTCAACAAGCGAGTTTACCCGTGATCGGGCAATGGCAAAGTAAGCCCGCTTTTTTATTAGAAATGTCCCATAGTCACATCCCTGCCGCAATCCATTACTCAGTCTGTCAACTGGCTGTAATTGGTCTTTTAACTATGCAGGAGCCGTCAAGATGCAAGTAAGCCACGAGCGTAAGCGACGCCGAAAACACCGAGCTGCACCCGTCACTAAAACGGTCAGCAAAAGTATATTTGAAACGCAATATGTCAAACATGGAGTATGGGGATTAGCCCTTATATTGACTTTGTGGACCTTGTTTGGCAGTGTGCAATCCAGTCGAGCACATTATTATTTTCAAAAAGCTAAAAATGGCTTGGCGGCTTTTTCTGCTGGTGATTTTTTGCAACAACAGGCGATTATTACAGCGGCAAAAGCGGCGATTGAGATCGACCCTGCTCGCGCCAACTATTACGAAACATTGGGCAGTTTGTATGAGTATTTAGCGTTAAATGTTATCGCCGAAAAACACAAAGACAAAGATACCATCATGGTTCAGCGGCAATGGCTCGATTTAGCGTATAGTCATTATCTAAGCGCCGTGGATTTGCGCCCTTATTGGCCGGTCACGCACGCTAATTTAGGGATGATCAGATGGCGACAAAATACCATCGATGAGCAATTATTTACTCACATTACCAATGCGCATCGTTTAGGGCGAATGAAAGCGGAAGTGCATGAGTTTATTGTGCAAATTGGAGGGGCGCTATATTTATCCCAACACCCTTATTTTATGGAACAACAAGCAATGTTTGCGCATCATTTTAGTAATGGGATCCGCAATCAGCAATCACGTAAGGTGGTCCTTGGCTATATTGCGGCAATGAATATAAAAAGTGATGTGTGTGGTTGGATTAAACAAGATGAACATTCTCAAAAACTGCTAAAATGCCTGAAAAACGGATAATCTTATTCGGTAATTATTTCACTAATCGTCTGCGCTTCTGGCTCTAAATGTAGACGCTTTTTTGCTCTGTTGCGCGGTAATGCGGCTAAGCTAAATGCCATCGCTAAATACATAACAAACAGCATCGCATTCGCTGGAGATTGTAATGGAAAATCAACTGTCATATGCATCAGTGTTGCGCCAATTGCGAGTAGGCAAGCGAAACTTGCCCCCTTACACAATGCATTGTGGCGTTCGCGCATGACCTTGAATGCATTAATGATTGCCAGTATTACGAGCAACCCTAAACACATTACCCCGAGAAATCCATATTCAATCGTGAACTGCACAAAATCGTTATGTAAATGGTCATAAAAACCATGCACTTTGGTTGCTTGATATTGCGGGAAAATACTATAAAACGTATTCCCCCCGCTGCCAAATAGCGGAAAGTCATAGACAATAGGTAGGGCATCTTTGAGCACTTCATCCCGAGTTTCATTGAGCAGTGAAGTATTTTCTAAACGAGCTTTGATTTTATCAAGTCCAAACCATGCGCTAAGCAAAAATAAATCAATAAAGAAAATACTGAGTAATAAGATACTCAAACCCACACTGCGATTACGCATAGTGATAAACGCTAACGCACCCATCAAAGTCATGGATAAGAAAAAACTGATATTCCCCATACGTGAACGTGACATCACCAATGCAATCACCATGATCACCAACGCCAATCGGATTAATATTTTTTTGGAAACGAGTCCTGCAAATGCGTGTAATAAAAAGGATCGTAAAGACGTTAACCTATTGTTTTGCGTGCGCATAACAATCAATCCCATACCTGCAGATAAGCACAACACCAAATAATTGGCGAAATGATTATGATAGACAAAGGTACCACTGGCACGGTCTTTATACGGTATATTAAACATCAAGCTGGCATCATATTGGAGTAATACCTCGTAAGCACCATACAAGCCTTGAAATGCGCCTATGCCGACTATTACCCATAACATTAATTCGATATTTTTGGCGCGTGTAAACACATGTAACGCAATCACAAATACACAAAAAAACATCCAGGTTTTATTGAATGCGGAGCGTGACATACTACTTTCGGTACTGAGTGTGATCCAATGTTCTTGTTGTAATAGATAGGGGGCAGCACTATTTGGAGATAATTGACTCACCAGCCCAATAGGCATAGGGATTAATTGTATTAGGGCGACGCTGATAAATACTGCAAAGAGTAGGATTGGGGCTTTAAACTGTAACAAACGTGCTGTGTGTTGTTGATAGTAAGCAAATAAAGTAAGCAAGAATGTCAGACCAATAAATATCTGCAATATATTCACAGCCCAAGGACGATTAGAGCCTAATGGCAACGCTGACCATGCAATAATCCCACAAAACAAATACATCACCCATGTTTTGCTTAATTTTTGCATCGGCTCAGAAAAAAAAGTTTTAGAGGAAATTGGCAATGTCATCCCTTAATTATTACCGTGTTACTAACGTTATCGACGCTATAATAAATTTAATTAGCCGATGTTGTTGTATCACCGCCGCCAGTTCCTCCTGCGCCAATACCCGCTCCTAAGGGGGCTGCAGTAGGTGGGATAATGCCGACATTCGCCGCTTGGGCAAAGCCCGCAGCTGCGGCACTTGAAACCGCAGTAGGATCAGCGCCAGCAGCTAATACTGCAAGTAATGCTGAATCAGGATCGATGGTCGCGGTTTGTGCTGCTGCATTGAGGACATCTTGAGCATAATCAGGGTAGAGTGACACACCTAGTCCGATGTTTTGTTCGGCAAACTCAGGAAATAACGTCATTAATTCAATAACAACCAGTGTAAGCTCATTGGTCAGCGCCATTAACTGCATAAAATCAACGGCCAAATCAAAATCATTATCGACCGCTGTAAATGCGGTATCATTTAAAATTGTTTTAGTTGGGTTGATGGCATCATTCATGACTTGGCTGAGGGCTTCAACAAAATTAGATCCTTGGTCCATCTGTTCAATGATTTGTTGTTGTAACTGAAATCCAGGTTGGGCTGGATCGCCAAATATAATATTTTCACGTAATTGATCCGATCCAAGATCAGCGGCATTCGAACCATCAATCAGGATCCCTGATTTTGCCAATGCATCTAATAACTCTGAGGTTTTGATTCTTGCAGGTGCGCCAGCTGCAGTGGCATCCATCTGTACATCGGGGTATTCGGAGACGATCACAGTATTACGTTTGTAGGTTAAGCCTACATCGTCAATTATTTCAGGCGCTTTCGGTGTTGCCTTTGCGCCAAACACAGGTAAAGGCTTGGCGGTGTCAACGTGTTGTGATTTAGCGCCATTGATACGACTTAATTCTGCCTCTGTCATTTTGGGGATCACAGTACGCTGAGCGTTATCTACTTCGGGCACCTGATTTTCCGTCAATCCTAGTGCAGAGTCCGAGTCCTGTGTAGGATTATCATTATTCAGTTCGGTGGCAGCCGAGGAGGGCACGGGTTCCGGTAACATTTGTAATTGTCGTTCAGAATTAATAAATAGTGATACCGCAATAGCACCGAGCGCGCACACCAATACCACGCCTAATATTACTTTCACATTTTATCCTTAAACTTATGATTATTCCTTGTCTCAAAACTAGACCTTGGATCTTAAAAAAGCAAAAAATCAATTAAAAAACTTGCTCTAACTTACTGATTTCAAACCCTTGTAAGCAATCGACGTTTAATGATTCTAAGCATAATGCTTGCGCTTCTGATTCAACTTGCTCCGCAATGACTTTAATGCCTAAACCATGGGCAACGTCCACCAGAGTTTTGACTAATCGTTGTTGTTCATCTTCTAAGTGGATCGCGAACGTATATTATCAAATTCGAGCATGTATCCATGCTTATGTGCATTCGCAAAGATATCTGAAGTGCTATGCGCACTGTTTTCATTAAAACGAGTAAACCACTCTTGATACATGACATGCTTATCTTGGTGTATGGTTTGCGAGACAAACTCAATTGATTCTTGCGCGATAATGGTATCGAGGATAGTCCGCCATTAATCGTATTTAATACTTTTATATATCGGTCGATAACCTTTTTTATATATTGTTAAGTAATAATCAGTATCCATGGATTGGATAAAAGTAGGTTTGATGTGAAGCAAGGACGTTTTGTCGATTGGTACCGAAACATAGCCTTTTTAGTGGCTATTTGTTGTGCGTGTATGTTTAGCATACCTGCATTGGCCTCAGATTCATCTCCTATAGCAGTAGTAACGATGCCATTAAATACCCATTATCCTATCTGGGCATCGCCGTTAGCCTATGCGATATATGTCTTGATTGTATTCGGGGCGTTAGTCATTTGGGCTGCATATCGACATAAACACGCCCAGCAATTAATGTTGGCGTACAAAAAACTACAAAAAATTAAAGACCGTTTGAGTAACGCAATGGCAGGGAGTAATTCGCATGTCTGGGAGTATCATCGTGATGACAAAACGATTACGGCTGATCGCTTTACCGATGATTTGGGCTATACCCGAGGGAAAACCATTTCCTTTGATAGGTTTTTAGGCATCATTCATCGCCGTGATAAAGAAAAGTTTCTACATGCTTGGAACGCCTTTTTGAATATTGAGTCGACTAAACTTGATGTGGCGTATCGTCTGGTGAGTGTTGAGGGTCAGAGCTATTGGTATCGAGATTTAGGTAATTTGATTAAAGATGATAATGATAACTTGTTTGTCGTAACGGGCACTTACAACAACATTACTGATTCGATGCGAGTGCAAGAACAAATTAGAATGTTCAGTGATGCGTTTAAAAATACCCACGATTGGGTGTTGATTTTGGCTCGCAATGGCAAGTTTGTCGGTGCTAATCCTGCATTATATCAGCGTTTTGAGCTCTCAGAGGAGGATGATTTAACGGTTCAGTTGATGCAAAAATTTCACAGTGAGCAGGCACTGCAGGTAAAAATGTTTAGCTTGATAGAGCAATTAAAACCAGGTGGATTTCATAAAGAGTTCATGCAACTCACTATTCCTAATGGGCCGGTGGTTGATATTATGTTGACGGTCAAAGCAATAGAAAACACGTATGAAACACATTTAATTGATAATTATATGATTATCATGACGGATATCACTGAACAAAAAAATGCTGAACGTGAATTAATACGAATTGCAAATTATGATGATTTGACTGGGTTAATTAACCGAAATCTATTGATGGATCGGTTACTTCACGGTATTGAACAATGTTACCGTCATAACCGACAACTAGGCGTTATTTTTATTGATTTGGATCGGTTTAAACCGATCAATGATTCACTTGGACATGAAGCTGGCGATACTGTGTTACGGGCTATCGGACAGCGCTTAAAAGATAATTTTAGAGCGAATGATTCAGTGGCACGTTTGGGTGGTGATGAATTTGTGGTACTCGTGGACGCAATGGAACATTTCGAACACTTATATCCGATTTTAGATAATTTGATCAAGTTGATTGAAATGCCAGTGGAAGTGGAAAAACAAACGGTGAGTGTTTCTTGTAGTTTGGGTATCAGCGTCTATCCACAAGATGGCGAAACGGCACAAGAGTTAATCCGCAATGCTGATATTGCGATGTACTATGCAAAAGGTCAGGCGCATTCGGGGTATCAATTTTATACCGAAGAAATGAATGAGACTGCGCGTGAACATTTGATTATGCAAAATAAAATCAAAGTAGGGCATGAACGAAAAGAATTCTTGAATCATTATCAAGCAATTTTTGATATCGACCTAGATGAAATCGTTGGCTTTGAGTTATTAATGCGCTGGAAAAGTGGTTCCCAATATATCTCTCCAGAGCAATTTATTCCAATTGCTGAAGAAATAGGCATGATCATGGATATGACTCGCGATGCGATAATACGCGGGATTAAAGATACGGTGCAATGGCATGCATCTGGATTTGATGGTTATCTATCAGTAAATCTATCGGCGCGTCATTTTGATACGTATTTTGATGTCAGTGAAATCCTAGCTTGGCTGCAATATTATCACTTACCCAACTCGGCGATTCGCTTTGAGATCACTGAGAACGTGTTAGTTAGAGATAATCAAAAAGTGTTAAGTTATATGCAAGCTATCTCTGATGCTGGATTTATTATTGCATTGGATGATTTTGGTACAGGGTTTTCTTCTTTACGCTATCTCAAAGACTTCCCATTTGATGTAATTAAAATTGATAAATCATTTGTTGATGGAATAGGTAAGGATAAAAACGACGAAGTGATCGTGTTGACGACCATCGCGATGGCCAAAAGTCTGAATATGAAATGCATTGCCGAAGGAATTGAAACAGCAGAGCAAGTTGACTTTTTCAAGAAGCATGACTGCCGATTTTTGCAAGGGTACTATTTTTCTAGACCCTCACCGAGTTTAGAAACTTTCGACTTTTTACGTGAAAATCTGCAAAATAGTAAACAAAACTCAACAATTGAACAGTAATTTACTAAAAAAATGGTTACAATATCGTGGCAATTTGACAGATCCTATGTATTATCATTGTTAATGCAATGTTAATCATTGAGAGAGTATGCCAATTAATAATAATAAAAGTGAAACCACGATGACAGAATTTAAATCCCCGCTAGCAATGTTATATTACTGGGAAAGTCAGCACGCCAATGACGTGTATTTACGTCAACCAATTAATGGGGTGATTAAAAATTTTACCTGGGCTGAATTTGGCCAAGAAGTGCGTAAAGTTGCAGCAGGCTTGCAGGCATTAAACTTACCTAAAGGTAGTCGGATTTGTATCTTTTCTAAAAACTGCGCTGAGTGGTTTATTACCGATTTAGGGATCATGATGGCAGGGCACATATCGGTGCCTATTTTTGCTACTGCTGGTGGTGAAACCGTTAATTATGTATTAGAACATGCTGATGTGCAGTTAATGTTCGTCGGTAAATTAGATAAAATGGAAAAGGCGGTTGCGCCCATTCCTGATAGCATGGCAACGGTGAGTTTTCCATATGAAGGGATCCCAGCCAAGACTTCATGGGCTGATTTTACTAATGTTGAGCCGATTGTTGGGACTCCGGATATTCAGCAAGATGACTTGATGACGATTATTTATACATCAGGGTCAACAGGGCAACCGAAGGGCGTGATGCACAGTTTTGGTACTATTAATTGGGCTGCGAGTTCATGTCTTACTCAGCTTGATAGCAACCAATCGGACAGAGTCATGAGTTATTTGCCTCTCGCACACATTACTGAACGAGTCATTATTGAATTAGCGAGTTTGTATTCAGGCATGCAAGTCACGTTCGTCGAATCACTCGATACGTTCAATCATGATGTCTGCGGCGCACAACCCACGTTATTTGTCTCAGTGCCACGTTTGTGGACGAAGTTTCAAATGGGTGTATTGTCTAAAATGCATCAAAATAAGTTAAATATTTTACTTAGCATTCCCATTGTTAAAGGCATTATCGCTAAAAAAATCCGTAATAAAATGGGCATTAATCAAGCGCGCTTGTGTGCTTCAGGTTCTGCGCCGTTAGCGCCATCGGTGATTAGATGGTTTGAAAAATTAGGTGTCAATATTTGTGAAGGCTGGGGGATGACCGAAAATGCTGCGTTTGGGACTTCCGCGGTACCATTTCGTTCAGACAAAGTTGGTACGATTGGACAGGCTTATGATGGCGTGGATATTCGGATTTCCGATGAAGGTGAAATTCAAGTCAAAGCACCTTGTGTGATGCTAGGATATTATTTGGATCCTGAGCAAACAGCTGAAACCATGACTGATGATGGTTATTTGCGCACCGGTGATAAAGGCGAAATGGATACTGAAGGCTTTGTAAAAATCACAGGCAGGCTAAAAGAAATATTCAAAACTTCTAAAGGTAAATACGTTGTCCCTGCACCTATTGAATCTATCATCGTTGAAAATACAAATATTGAGCAGGTGTGTGTGACAGGAGGCGATCTTCCTCAGCCGTTGGCGTTGATGGTCTTGTCTCAAGATGCGCAGCATTTATCCAAACATGAACTTAAAGCATCATTGTTGCACACGATGGAACAGGTGAATAAGCAAGTGGAAAGTCATATGAAACTGGATCATTTTATTGTGATGTCAGAAGAGTGGACGATTGATAATGAACTGCTAACACCAACTTTAAAAGTAAAACGACATGTATTGGAAGAACGTTTTCAGAGTGTTATTTTAGCTGAGCATTCTAGCAAAATTACCTTTATTGATTAGGCGATATTTGATTCGTTGTTGCAATAAATAACAAAAAGCCCTTGCTGGTTGTGCTGACACACATTCACAAGGGCTTTATTTATGTTGGTATGAGGAGGGGCTGGTTTTACTCCTATTATTGCGGATAGCGCTGTTTCAATTCTGCATATACGGCATCGGCATAATTAGCTATGTTAGCATCAAGCGCTGCGAGCACATCGAATAAATGTTCATTGTCTTCGCGACCGTGCCACTCTTTATGATACGTCCCTTCTTTATAGCCATGATCTTGACGGAAAAAATTCAAGATGTTTTTACCGACATATTGTTCGAATAACGTATCGCTTGTCATCTCACACTGTTCAATAATCACCATAAATAAACCCACATCAAAACGCTTAGCGGCTGCTAAACCGGTCATTAGCTCTAGATTATCGAGTAACGATTGTGCACCAAATGCATAGTTGTAGCCATCAAACGTGACTGTCTCGTTTGGACTTGCTAATTCTTGAGCGATTGCAGTTGCGCTTGCTGAAATATCACCATTGAACTTGATAATGATATGGGATAGTGCAAAATGCCAAATGTCGACGCATTCCATTTGTAATTGTGGCAAGTCTTTGTCTTGTGCTTTCCACCATTTCCAACCATGATGCTCAATTGCTTCAACGGACTCGACCATGGCTGCGCGCATAAAGCCATATCCGGCATCAATCCATTGTGGGTTTACTTTGGTGTTCATTTTGTGTTGCAGTTCAAGCATAGTCGCAAGTTGTTGAGCGTTGAGCATATTATTCTCAGTCAGTGATAAATTAGACTTAGTGTAAACCTTTTCGGGTATTCGGTTAAGACACAAATGGCAAATAAATTATTTTGCTAAAACTGATCTTGCATAAGCGCCGAGGATCATGTTTACTTAAGATGTTAACTGTATAAATATACATGTATAGCATTTGTGCGATTTGGTTAAATTATGCACAGCGAATTCTTTGCTTTTACTTAGATTAAACAGGAAATTTTGCCTATGTTTCATGTTGTACCCTCGAATAAACAAGAGTTATTGACCCAAGTGTTAATCGCTTTTATTCAAGATGACTACGCTGCAAATAAACGGCACGTGTTTGATGCGTCGTCTATTGTTGTTGAGAGTCAAGGGATGAAGCATTACCTTAATATGGAAATTGCTAAACAGACGGGTTTAGCAATGAATATTGATTATCCGTTAGTATCGCGTGAAATATATCGTATTTGTAGGTTGGTGTTAGGCGATGATGTACCTCATGATTCTCCTTATAAACGCGAGTATTTAGTGTGGAATATTTACGGTATTTTGCAATCTGATGCATTTTTAGAACAGCCTCAGGCAACACTCGCTAATGCTTACTGGCAATCGCAAAATGACCCTAATTTACAATGTTTTCGTTTAGCAAAACAAGTTGCTGATATCTTTGAGCAATACTCAATTTATCGAAGTGATTGGTTAGCGCAGTGGGAGCAAGGTAATACATTAGGCTTGTCTGATGCTTTAGAGCCTTGGCAGCAACTCATTTGGCAAATGTTGACCGAGCACAACGCACAACATCCGGCGCAATTAAGAACAGCTGCCATTGCAGGTTTAGCGAATGCAACGGGTTCACTGCCTAATCCATTGTATATTTTTGCTGTGAATACTTTGTCACCAACACAAATTACATTTTTTTCTGAACTTGCCAAACACACTGATGTGTATTTATTTTTCCTTAATCCCTGTAGTGAATACTGGGGGGATTTGGTGAGTGATAAGGCCGCATTAAAACGACAATTAGCCAGTAGTATTGAGATATTACAAGCTGAAGAGCAGCGCCATCCGTTACTTGCAAACCTTGGTAGCCAGGGGCGGGCACTGTTTAATCAATTACAAGACATACATTATCCGGATATTACGGACAACCAATTATTCATTGCCCCTGAGCTCGATGACTACAAAACGACGTCTATCTTACATACGATCCAAGCTGATATCGCATCGGGTATGCTCAACCCAACGGCAATCAATTCAGCAGAACCGGACCGCTCATTACAAATTCATAGCTGTTACAGCCCCGTGCGTGAAGTTCAAGTATTACATGATGAGTTATTACGAATTTTACAACATGATCCGAGTATTCAACCCCACGAAATATTAGTCATGTGTCCGTCAGTTGAAGAATACGCACCATTTGTGAATAGTGTATTTCGACCAGTACATAAACCTCAAGCACCAGGCTCGCCACAATTAGTGTGTTCGATTGCTGATCGTGCACCTTTAGACTGTGAATCTGCGGTCATGATGTTTTTGGATATGCTGGAATTACCAGACAGCCGTTTTTCAGTATTAAAAATTATAGATTATCTGCATATCCCAATGGTCCAAACAAAGCTGACATTGACACCTGATGAGCTGTCAATGTGTCAACTGTGGTTAGAACAAGCAAACATTAAATGGGGAGTCAATGCTGCACATAAAAATGGCATATTGCACACTCAAGACAGTGATGAAATCTATTCTTGGGAATGGGGTTTACAACGTTTAGCATTAGGTTGTTTGCACAGTGGTGCTGCAGGGCAGCCTGCTAATTATGATTATGTCATTGCAATTGAGGGATTAAACACGCGAGTGTTGGCAAAATTATTAGTGTTAATTGAACAGCTCAAACACTTTCGAAATGCGTTGACGGGGGCAAAAAGCATTGCTCAATGGGTAGTGTTGTTACAAGAAATGTTAGCTGACTTGTTTGCTAGCCCTAATCAAGAAGAAGAAGTACTCAAGACCATTCACCAGGCGGTTGTGGATTTAGGCAAGCAAGTCGAATTTGCTGGCTATGAGGGGATGCTAGAGCTGGCGATTATTCGAGAAAGTTTGACCGATAGATTTTCTATTCCTGATGCACTTAACCAATTTTTAACCGGTCAAGTTACGTTTAGCTCCATGGTGCCAATGCGAAGTGTTCCGTTTAAAATGATTTGTATTTTGGGGTTGAATGACGGTGTATTTCCGCGTGTATCAGCACCTAATAGCATTGACTTGATGGCTTTTAGTCCGCCCCAACCAGGAGACCGCTCACGTAGGAATGAAGATCGGTACTTATTTTTAGAAGCTATTTTATCAGCCAGGGAATATTTATATCTCAGTTATCAAGGACAGAGTGTCAAAGATAACCAAACTCTAGAGCCGAGCTTAGTCCTGCAAGAATTTATTGATTATCTTAACCGAAAATTCACTACGCCAGAGCGTTTTGCTGAAACCGTGATTCAGGTTCAGCCTCTCCAGCCATTTAGCACTTCATTATTTGATACTTCATCTGAACTCTACCATGCAAAAGGCTCATATGATCAAGGCTGGTTATCCTTAGCTCTGCATCAATCGCATCGGCAGGCAGTCTCTCATTTAGATGTACACAAAAATATTTATATTGATGAACCTGATTTGATCAATCTGTTAAAAAATCCGTTCAAGTTATTAGTTAATCAGCAATATCAAATATTTTTAGATGAGTTTATTAATCTCAATACGGATATTGAACCATTTAATTTGGATGCGCTTACCAAAGATAAGCTGTTAAGTGTTGCTGTATCACAAGGACAGTTAATCGCAGCAGGAGCGGTTGTTGATGCCCTTGATGCCCTTGATGATTATCGACAGCCTTTAATTAATCGCGGGGATATCTCAAGTTGGATGCTTGAGAATACAGATATGAAGCCTTATGAACAGGCAGCAGAGAATATAGCGCAAGCATTCAGTGGAGTAAATTTAACGACTGAAATTCGGCATATACATTTACACAAAACAGTACAAAATGTGCCATTTTATATTCAAGCTAGTGTTGCGATGGATCCTGAGTATCGAACGGATACACTGATCCACAAAGAAGGGCCGACGGCGAAAAGACCTGAGTTCAGTTTAGCTGTGTTGTTTAGACACTGTCTTAAATTATGTTATTTTAAGCAGACTGGAGACACGACATTACGCTATTTAAAAGCCAAAACCGTAGCAAAACAAGCCACTTTTGGTATCGAATCAGTGACTATTCCCTCTGAGCATATCAGCTTAGCTGATGCCGAAGAGCTGATAGAGCTGTTACTCAGCGTCTATTATCATGCATTACAAACACCGACATTTGTACATTTGGCGTTGCACAATGACTTACAAGCAAAACTACCGGATGAGGCAACCTGCTATAGTGAAATCCCCAATGTGGCGTATTTATTAGATAATTTTGGGGAGCAACGACAAGATAAATTCAGCGGGATGAAATGGTTTTTAAATACCTATTGTACATGGTTATTTCCCCATGGTTTCAAGCATCAAGATATTGATTTAATGTTGTTATCGCGTCTGTATTTACATCCCCTTATTCAACAAGCGGTGTCCGGCGCATTTGTTGTACCAGATAAAAAACCTAAAAAAGGAGCGAGCAAATGAATCATACGGCATTAAGTTCAGTAACCCATGCAACTGCTCCTGTTTTTTTACCTTTAGATGTTCAAGCATTGCCATTAGCACATCGACATTTAATTGAAGCGAGTGCCGGCACAGGGAAAACTTTTAATATCACTCGAATCGCAATTAAGGTTTTATTAGTTAAAAAAATATCAATTACTCAGCTATTGATAGTGACCTTTACCAAAGCCGCGACACAAGAATTGCGTGCGCGTATCGCCCAGACACTGCAAGAGTTTATTGGGATGTTAGAGGGAGAACCTAGTGACTGGGACCCGTTGTTAACGCATATTATTAGTACTGACATCACTATTTCGGTTGAGAATGCGCTGAAAATGTTGAAGGTAGCCGTGTTTGAAATGGACGAGGCGGCTATTTTTACGATTAATAGTTTTTGCGGGCGCATGTTGACCCAATCCTCTTTTTTAACCCATCATCCATTCGATCAGGCGATTATTGATGATAGTGAATCCATTTATATTGAGGTGATTCAAGATTGGTTTTTACAGCAACAGTCACATCCACCAATGCGCAGTGCTCTGAGAGATATGGGAGTAGAAACCCCAACTAAATACTTTGAAACCTACAAGACGATTTTACTGAGTACGTTACCAGTCGAATATCCGACTGAGTCTTCAATAGCCGCGTTGTCACAACGCTCTGGGCAATTGATTTTTGATGCTTTAGCGCCTCAAAGAGCTGCGTTTGCCGAGGAGCTTAAGCCTCATGTTGCGCTTATTCAAGCTTATTTCGACGCAAAAAAGAAAGACATTATAGTGCATCAGGTACTTGACTGGTGCAATGGCATTGAGTTTAGTGATATTACTGCTCTATTAGGTGTGATGCTCCATGGTACCGCGATAAAAGGTTATATCAAGACCTTGGGCGTTAATGATCCTGATGCTCTCATTGATATTTTCAAAGAGTTTCATAATGTAGTGAAAAAGAGTTTTTATACGTATAACAAACGCTTTACTGAGCTGTCTGAAAATATAGCTGCTATCGAACTCATCGCTGATTCTCTAGTGACGATTAAGGCATTGGCTAGTACCGAAAAAAGACGCTGCGGTGTGCTTGATCATTCTGATACGGTGTCTTTGTTTTCTCAACAAATAGTAGATGGGAATGCACAACTGATTAGTTCAATTCAAGCTCAATTTCCGATTGCATTAATTGATGAATTTCAAGATACCGATGCGGATCAATATGCTATTTTCCAACATGTTTATCCGAATGATGATCCAAGCTTAATGCTATTAATGATTGGCGATCCGAAACAAGCAATTTATGGGTTTCGCGGCGGGGATGTATTCACTTACCTAAAGGCTGTGAATGATGCTAATTATCATTGGAGTATGGACACGAACTATCGTTCTACTGAGTCGGTAGTTAATGGTTATAATACCTTGTTCTATGGTTTATCTGTGCCACAGTATCGGATCCAAGATCTGCAATTATGGGCACAGCAGCAAACGACAATCAGTCATGATGATGCCATTGGCATTTTACCCACACCTGAGCAGGGTTTGTTTGATTACGGGATCCAATATAATTGGATTCTGGCTACAACTAAGGCGAAAGCAAATAATACCCCTTTACATGATCCATTATCCCAATCGGGTACGCATTTTTTTGCTCTAAGTGCAGACAACATCGATATACAGCATCCTGTAACACAAGATAAATTTACAGCAATCAAATTAATGTCTCAATGGGTCGCACAAGAAGTGCAACGGCTTTTAACGAGTGCATCTCTAGGGGATAAGTTAGTCGCTCCTGCTGATATTGCCATTTTGGTAAATAATCGCTCACAAGGGCAAATCATCAAAAAAATATTTGTTAATTGTGGCTTGAACAGCGTTATTTTAAGTGATCGCACGTCCATTTTTGCCTCAGACCAAGCAACTAATTTATACCGGTTCCTTAATGGGATCGTAAACTTTAATCAAGACCGAGCATTTAAAGCGATGCTCGGTACTGATTTAATGGGGCTGGAGCGTGAAACGTTATATGAGATTGAAAATGATCTGAATACAATTGATCAATATAAATTGATAGCACATGATTTACTTCAACGTTGGCAGCGTGATGGTGTGATGGCAATGCTGACTTTTGTATTAAAAAATAATTTCACGATATACGGTCAAAGTGATGAAGTTGAACGTGTTATTTCCAATTATATGCAATTGGCTGAGATACTGAATGAAGTAGAACGCACTCAGTCATTAGTGACAATGACGGTGACATTTTTATACGAAAAATTAGCACAAAAAAATGAAGCAGATAGTTATTGTCAGCGACTTGAATCGGATGATGCATTAATCAAAATTGTTACGATTCACGGGTCTAAAGGTCTCGAATACCCTATTGTATTTGTGCCATTTGATAGTTTTGGTAAAGAAAAAATCATCTCAGATAGTAATAAATTTTGTACTTATTATGATATTGAAGTGCAAGAGAAACGACATTTCCTAGGACGAGTTCCCCATATTGAAGCCCAACAAACAGAACAACTCAGCCGAGAAGCCATCAGGCTACTATATGTTGCAATTACTCGTGCTGCTCATCGGTGTTATTTAGGCTATCAAGATATCCATCATTATCGCAACTCCGCCATTCATTACATTCTTTCGGAAGTGGGATCTGAGCAGCAATTATCCGCTCATGCATACATGGATACTCTCGCTAAGCACGAGCCTGATGTATTTGCTTATCATGCTGTACCTGACAGTATCAGTCTAGAGAAAATGAAATCGACTAGCACCAAGCCTGTATTAGCGGCATTGGAATATGCAGGGAAAACGCAATCGCAATGGCAAGTTTTTTCATATTCGAAATTATTAAAACATAATGTTCAAATTGATTTAAATGAAAAATCACATGCGGATGATACTGCAATTTTTTCACCCAATGCTCAGGTTACGGATAATGAGAGTGCTTCAATTCGCTTTACGTTGACGAAAGGGGCGGGGGCAGGGAACTTATTACATAATGTATTAGAAAAAAGTGATTTTACCCAGCCATTTGAAAATGAACTCGTTAATCAAGAGTTCAAGGAGTATTTAGCCGCTGATATAGAGCAGGCACCCGCGGTTATTGACTGGTTAAATGAGGTTGTTCGTACACCATTAATTAATCCATTTTCTGGTTCGACCTTTACGTTACAACAAATAACTATGCGCCAAACATTGCGAGAGCCACAGTTTTATTTTCCTTTAACGGATACTTCAATTGAATCTTTGACCCAATTGCTCAAATTTCATCGCGGGATGCATGTATCGATAGCTTCACTTCAGCGAAAGTTACAAGGGATGATGCAGGGTTTTATTGATTTAATTTTTGAGGTTGATGGTAAGTATTATGTTTCCGACTATAAATCTACGCATCTAGGCAATTCATTTGCAAGTTATTCTCACGATGCACTGTTACATGATATTCAGTCACATCATTATGATTTACAGTATTTAATCTACATATGGGTATTACATAATTTGTTATCACAACGAATTGCAGATTACGATCCGCAAATACACCTTGGTGGAGTGTATTATTTATATTTACGTGGCATGTCGCCTCAAGCACCAACGCACAGTGGTGTGTATTACCGAGAAATTACCCAACAAGATATATCAGCGTTACATAACACGTTTGCCAGTAGCAAGAATACAGAAGGTAAACAATCATGAGTATTCAGCAATTTACACAAACATTGAATGCGAATAGTTTAGATATTGCGTTGGTTAAAACGCAACTTACGGCCTATTTTGAAAATAGTGCGTTAGCGGCAGAGATGTTAGCTTCGGAAATTCAAACAGCATGTGCTTTGTTATTAGCATTACAACAGGCGCAATGCCAAGGGCATAGTCATCTAAAACTCACTGACTTAGCTAAGCAATGCTATTTTGCTGATATGAACGAGGTTGAGCCAGCGGAACTCAATCGAGTTGGGTATACTTTCCCTGAACTTGGACAAATTAATCAAGTGATTCAACTGATGCAGCAACACCCGATTCATGGGGCGTTACTCGTGCTGCATGAGAACTGCTTATTCAGTCAAAAAATATTCGAATATGAACAGTATATTTCATATCATGTTTCACAGCGTATCCAAACATTGACTGGTTGCATTACCCCACAAGCTTTACAGTTATTTACGCAATTGTATCCCAATCCGGAAACTAACCCATGGCAACCCATTGCTAGTCTGACAGCGTTAACTCAACCGTTTTACATTATTAATGGAGGCCCTGGGACGGGCAAAACCTATACGGTGTTAAGAACACTATTGTTGATCTTGGCGCAACATCAGGGAACATTATCTATCGGACTTTGTGCTCCTACAGGTAAGGCTGCACAGCGTGTTTCTGAATCAATTATTAATGAAGTTGCTGCGTTGAAAAAGCAGTCAGTAGCACTGGAACTGCTCGAACACATACCCGAACAAGCGACGACGATTCATCGTTTATTAGCCATTCGCAAAGGCTCTGGAGAAGCACGCTATAATTCGCAACACCCTCTGCCATATGATTTGTTAGTCATTGATGAAGCTTCAATGCTTGATACAGCATTATTTTATCGCTTACTCAATGCATGTCGCCCTGATACACGCATTATTTTAATTGGTGACACTGCACAATTACCGTCGGTTGAAAGTGGCGCAGTGTTACATGACTTAATGCCTAAGTGTGTGAATGTTTTTTCGGACTCAATATGTACTTGGCTTGATACGTTTAGTCCTAATCTCTCACAACACATATCAAAATCCATCCCTCAAGACGGAACGTTGAGACCTGAGACCTATACCAATTATGCAACGACGTTACTGCAAAATATGCGTTCTAATGCCAGAGTCAATGAGGTGGCTAATGCAATTTATAGCAGTGATACTCCCACTATGACGACTAAATTAGCGGATGTTCAAACGCTATGGTCACAAGCTGCACCTGACATTACACCGTTATCGCAGGGATTATTACTCAACAACAAAAACTCAGGCGATAACCTACATGAGCAGCTTAAAATTGAGACTACACGCTGTTTGCTTGCATTAACGACAGCGTATTATGAGCCGTTACTGACGTGCTCAGATCCGGTTGTTGCAATCGAACTACTCAAACAATTTCGTATTCTTACGCCAATGCGAAAAGGGCTGTATGGCGTGAGTGGTATCAATAATCTCATTGATCAGTCTTTGTTAAAGAAAATAAATGATCCATTAAAAATATCCATCAACGGTATGTATCACGGTAGGGCAATTTTGATTACCCAAAATGACGCGCAATTAGGGGTGTTTAATGGCGATTCTGGGGTAGTATTACTGAATGACGAAAATGTATTAACGGCTTATATTGACCGTGGTAAACAGCCTCCTCTAGCTATTTCACCCTATCGATTACCGGAGGTACAATCACTTTATGCCATGACAATCCATAAAACTCAAGGTAGCGAATTTGATAAAGTATTCATCATACTCCCGCCAGATGAAAGTGCAGGGATAACTAAAGAGTTAATCTACACCGGTATTACAAGAGCACGTTCGTATGTTGCTGTATCGGGTACAACAGAGGCGCTTACTCGAGCTATCGCAAAACACCATCAACGTAATACATTTATTCGGATTTTAGATGACGCTGGAAAATGAATGGTCGGTGATCTTGATTCACTGACACTTTATTAGCCTCAAGTGTCAAAACGTCTAACTGGGATAATACCTGCAATTGTGCCAGTTCGTTGTGCAAATAGGTATCGATGTTTAGGTGAAACGGCTTAGCGATGTGCGTAAGGTCGACCCTAAAATTACACATCAGCTGACTTATTATTTGGCCGCGAAACAGGTCGTCTTGACTTAGTGACATACCTCGGTGACGTAATTGAGATTGTGTGACTTGTTCATAGTATTTCGCTAAGTCGACATTATTTTGTGACCGAGTATTGCCAATATTAGAAATAGCGCTGACCCCTAAGCCGAGGATCTGATCATTGTTATCACTGGTATAACCTTGAAAATTACGAGATAAGGTACCAGCTTCAAGTGCTTTAGTTAATGGATCGTCGTGTTTAGCGAAATGATCAAGTCCAATCTTTTGATAACCTAGCGCTGATAATCCTTTTGCTATTTGTTGCGTCATTGCTTTTTTTTCGGCAATAGTAGGCATATTAGCTTTTTCAAATTTACGCTGAGACGGAAATCGTGCAGGTAAATGGGCATAATTAAACACTGAAATACGCTCACAATTAAAGCGCTGAATAGCTAACAATGTTTCTTCTATCGTACTCGTAGTTTGTTCAGGTAATCCAACGATTAGATCTAAATTAATAGAAGTAAAGCCACTGGCATAAGCATTAGCAATACAGTCTTCTATATGCTCAGTTGATTGAATGCGGTTAATGGTTTGTTGTACTGTTGCATTGACATCTTGTACGCCCAGATTTAATCGACGAAAACCCAGATCCGCTAGATGTTGGATGTAGTCGGGAGTTAGATTACGAGTATCGCACTCGATACTTTGCTGTGCTCCTTCTAATAACATAAAGTTCGCATCAATTAACGCATACAAACGACGATGTTGTGCTTGCGTCAAAAAACTCGGACTACCGCCACCATAATGAATATGCTGACTTTTAATGATGGCGAAACAGTGCTTATTTGGCGCATTTCGTTAGCTAAATAATCAAGGTAGATATCGGCTTTACTTTTATCTTGGGTAATACGTTTATTACAACCGCAGTAGTGACATAACGATTAGCAAAATGGAATATCAACATATGCGGGAGGAGCCGAATGTGATGTTGTGCATGGTATGATTTTCTGAGCTGGGGAAGACATGTACGAACCAAATTTTAATAGTAAAGAGGTACAATACTTAAATAGTCACTTTTACATATTGATACAAAACAATAAACGTGTGAGTGATGAATCATCATTCATGAACAAAATTCTTATTTTGCGATAAAGTTTTTTACACTAACAAAATGATAACGACAAAAAACAGGATGTGAGCATGCAAAAAATTACGTTCGTCAGACATGGTCAGGCATCATATGGTAGCGATAACTATGATAAGCTCAGTGACTTAGGTCATAAACAAACCCGTTTATTAGGTGAGTATTTTAAAAAAATTGATTATCAATTTGATGCAATTTATACCGGTAATATGATACGCCACCATGAGACGGCGGAACAAATATTGAATGGCATGGACGTGTCAACACACTTTAATCAAATTCCTAATTTTGATGAATTTGACTTTGAAGCTGTGGTTGCCGCTTACTTGGCCTTTTCTGGAGAGACATTACCTTGCAAAGATGCGCCTCGCTCGGATTTTTATCGTTTACTCAAACAAGCCATGTTAGCGTGGTCAAACAACCAGTTACTCCATTTGCCAGAAACTTGGCAAGCATTTCAACATAGAGTCGTCGCTGGCGTTAAGCATGCTATTACCCAGCACCCCAATGCGCAACATATACTTGTTGCGACCTCGGGTGGTGCAATTGCAATGCTTAAAGGGCATGTGCTTGGATTATCAGTCGACAAACTGGTGGATATGAATTTACAAATTAGAAATGCCAGTTTCCATCAATATTTAGTCAGCCCTAGTCATATGTTTGAAACCAGTTTTAATCAAATTGGTCATTTGGAGTTGCAAGCGAACAAAGCGTTACTGACTTATTCATAAAATAACAAAATTTTACCTTACTAAGGACTAATCAAAATGAGTGGAACTATGCAAGCCGTTGTCTGTCATGAATTCGGACCGATTGAACAATTAGTTATAGAATCGATGCCTATCCCGATACCTAAATCTGACGAAGTACTCATCAAAGTAGAGGCCGCGGGTGTTAATTTTCCTGATGGGCTATTAGTCCAAGGGTTATATCAAATGAAGCCTCCACATCCGTTTATTCCTGGGAATGAAGTGGCGGGTACGATCATTCAGGTAGGCGAAAACGTCTCTTATTTGCAAGCAGGATGCAGGGTCGTTGGCTTGAGTGTACTTGGGGGCTACGCGCAATATGTTTGTTGTAAAGCGACACATGTTATGCCGTTACCGGATGCCGTCGATTTTACTTCCGCCGCCGGCTTGATTACGGCGCATGCAACAGCACATCACGGTTTAAAGCAGCGCGCGCAATTACAGCCAGGGCAAACGGTACTTATAACTGGGGCTGCCGGCGGTACCGGTATTGCAGCTGTGCAAATAGCAAAGAAAATGGGGGCGATTGTTATTGCTGCCTGTTCGAGTGATGAAAAAATTGCATTTGCCAAAGCACATGGTGCTGACTTTGGAATCAACTACACCCGAGAAGATCTAACTGCAGCGGCCAAAGCGATCACCAATAAACGAGGAGTCGATGTGGTGTATGAATGTGTTGGTGGAGATATATTTACTCAATGTAGCAAAGCTATGGCATGGAACGGACGTTTACTGGTTGTCGGCTTCGCTAGCGGCCAGATCCCTCAGTTCCAAGTTAATTTAGCATTAGTGAAAGGGTATTCTGTTGTTGGTGTTTTCTGGGGATCCTTCACGCAACATGAACCACAAGTTTTTGCGCAAAATATGAAAGAATTATTTGGCTGGTTAGTGTCAGGTGATGTCAGTGTTCATGTTGATAAAACTTATCCTTTGGATCAAGCCGTGCAAGCATTACTGAATCTGAACCAACGTGCTGTAAAGGGGAAATTAGTCATCACACCTTGATTACGCTTTCTCATTATCTAGACTAATAGGCAATCATAACGGCAATAAAGTATGCAAAATTTGGTCGCTCCCCTAGTATATGACCATCCCTGTTTTCAGCAGATGTATCAATATTAATCATAAAGAGAGCGGCATTATGCAAAATTATAAAGCACCTAAAACTGATACCTTGTTTGTTATGAATGAAGTATTTAATTTCGAAGCGCATTACCAGCGATTAGGCTTTACCGATGCAACGCCTGATTTGGTGGATGCAATCTACGCTGAAGCCGCCAAATTTGCAGAAGAAGTGCTTGCGCCTATTAATGCCATTGGTGATCAAGAAGGTTGTCAGTGGCATGACGGAGAAGTCACAACGCCAACGGGCTTTAAAGAAGCTTACGCAAAATATGTCGAGGGAGGCTGGCCATCAATGGCGCACCCAGAACAATATGGTGGTCAGGCATTACCTTATTCATTAGCATCGGCGATGGCTGAATGGTTTTCTGGTGCTAACCATTCATGGGCAATGTACCCTGGTTTATCACAAGGCTGTATTGATACCATAAAGGCGCACGGTTCGGATGTTCAAAAAGAAATGTTTTTACATAATCTTGTCGCGGGTACTTGGACTGGCACAATGTGTTTAACGGAACCCCATTGTGGTTCTGATTTAGGCATGCTCAAGTGCAAAGCCGAACCCAATGATGATGGCACCTATAAACTAACCGGAACCAAAATATTCATTTCTGCGGGTGAACATGATTTGTCAGAAAATATTGTACATATTGTCTTAGCGCGCTTACCTGGAGCGCCAGAAGGCACTCGAGGTATTTCATTATTTGTTGTACCCAAATATCATGTTGATGCACAAGGCAATAAAGGTGAAAGAAATACCGTTAAATGTGGTTCAATTGAGCATAAAATGGGCATTAAAGGCAGTGCGACTTGTGTTATTAATTTTGACGAAGCCACTGGTGTATTAATTGGCGAGCCAAATCGTGGCTTGAATTGCATGTTTACCTTTATGAATATTGCGCGCATTGGTACAGGGTTAGAAGGCTTATCTGCGTCGGAAGCATCTTTTCAAGGGGCATTAGCGTACGCTAAAGATCGTTTACAATTTCGAGCGTTGACAGGTAAACAAAACAGCGAAGGGCCAGCTGATCCTATTATAGTGCATCCGGATGTTCGTCGTATGTTACTTACTCAAAAAGCCTTTGCAGAAGGCAATCGCGCACTTGCTATTTATTGCATGCAATTGGTTGATGAAACATTATATGGTACCGATGCTGAAACGAAACAATTAGCAGATAATAAATTGTCACTCCTCACACCCATTGTTAAAGCATTTTTAACTGAAACAGCGTTAGAATCTACGTCACATGGCATGCAAGTCTACGGTGGGCATGGTTATATTGCGGAGTGGGGCATGGAACAATTAGCAAGGGATACGCGTATTTGTACCATGTATGAAGGTACCACGGGTATTCAAGCGATGGATCTACTTGCTCGTAAGATTATGGGGTCAAAAGGCGAGTTACTTAATATTGTTCAGACTGAAATTTTAAATTATTGTCATCGTATTCGTGACCAACAGCAATTTAATGCGATGGCAAACGCGATTCAATCTCATTGTGATGAATGGCAGCAGCTAACGGCTGAGATTGGTAAATCAGCACAACAAAATCCCAATGAGCTTGGCGCTGCATCGGTTGATTATCTTATGTACTCCGGTTATGTCTTGGTTGGCTATATGTGGTTACAGATGGCGGTGGTTGCTCAACAAAAACTTGATGCAGGGGAAGGAAATCCCGCGTTTTATCAGGCAAAATTGCATACCGCACAATTTTACTTTGACCGTATTTTAACGCGCACCAGAGCCCATGTGTCTTCCATTCGCTCTGGAGCTGATAATTTAATGAGTATGCCTGAAGCGCTGTTTAACGTAAGTTAATAACAGGTTGGTTGTATACTAAAACATCATCATAAATGTCAAAACCCAGCGCTAGGCTGGGTTTTTTATTCGAGTTAAATCAATACATAACAAGTTAAACGTGATGATACGCTTTAGCGACTTCCATAATTTGTTCACGCATCCAGCGGTGAGCATGATCTTCATTCATCGATACGTGCCAGTATAAAAAATACTCCATGGCAGGCATGTCAATTGGCATTTCATACATTGCCAAATCATAATGTTTAGCCAAATGATACGGCATACAAGCGACCATATCGGTCTTGACTAACGCACTCGGTACAGTTAGAAAATGTTGTGAATGAAATTTGATACAACGTTTGTGCCCTAAGTTATCTAATGCAACATCAACGGCACTCGAACCATCATGTCGATAGGAGACATTAATATGATTCATTGCCAAAAAAGTTTCTAAATCTAAGCCATTTTTTAATTTAGGGTGATTTTTACGTGCCAATACAACATATCTGTCCGTTGCAATGCAGGCTTTATGCAAATGAGGATCTGTGAAAGTAGAGGCATCCGCAAAAAAATCTAAGTTACCATTAGCCATTTCTGAAACGACTTTGGAGCGTGAGATCTCAAAATTAGCCAACGTAATGTTAGGCGAACCATCTTCTAAATGTGCCAGTAAACGCGGTAATATACTGACCTCTAATAGGTCACGACTAGCAAAATTAAATTGTTTTTCAGCTATTAATGGATCAAAGGTATGACTTTCTTGTACGCTTTTTCGCAATAACTCTAATGCAGCGCGAGCAGGAACAATGATGTTTTGAGCCACGGGTGTAGGTGTCATGCTGTGTCCTGTTCGGACAAATAGAGGATCATTAAGCATGTCACGAAGGCGCGCCAATGAATTACTGACTGCTGGTTGGGTAATACACAGCACATCCGCTGCCCTGGTTAAACTCCCAGCAGTATAAATAGCATCAAAGACAGCAAACAGGTTTAAATCAATACGGTGTAAGTTCATATAAAGCTCTTAGTTGATTTTTATTAGTTTTGATTATGTGTAATAGGATAAACTATAACAAATACTAATGGCCATTAACGAAAATGTCTATTATTTAATAAAATGATAACAAAACGTGATCTGTTCGAGATAGAAGTAGATAATAATAAAGACTAAAGACAAAATAATGTAAGAACAAAACTAATGACTGAGAAATTAACCCAAGCCCAAATTGAATCAGCACTACTGGAATTAAACGCTTCGTTACCAGAAAATGAACATTGGAAATGGCAAGATGGCAAAATAACGAAGACTTTTTTATTTAAATCCTTCATTCGAGCATTTGGTTGGATGTCTCAAATGGCGATTTGGGCAGAAAAAATGAATCATCATCCTGAATGGGCGAACATATACAACAAAGTTGACGTGAAATTAATAACTCATGACGTAGGTGGGATCAGTGAGTTGGACATAAAACTAGCAAATAAGATGGAAATGTTTAAGTAATCGTTGGTTAAATAGTCAGGTGGTATTTATTATAAATTTAATTGCAAATATGGGTTGCACGCATCTCAAGGCTATGTATAATACGCACCAATTGAGAAGGGAAACAAACTTCCCCGAACAAACCAGTTTCAAGCGCGGGATGGAGCAGTCTGGTAGCTCGTCGGGCTCATAACCCGAAGGTCGTAGGTTCAAATCCTGCTCCCGCAACCACTTTTTTGTAAGATGTTCGTTGAGCATCGATGCAATTGAAAGTATAGTGGACTAGGGTCCAACAATATAAAAAGCCCCTGCTTGTAAGGGGCTTTTTTTGTTTTCGCGATACTTAAAAGGGCTTTAATGCTCTTTTTTTATTTATGGAGTCGTGTTTTGTCACAAATTGAACAAAAGTTAACTCAAATGCTTACACCAGCAGCCGAATCGTTAGGATTTGAAATGGTAGGTGTAGAATTTGTTAGAGCCGGTAAGCATTCTACCTTGCGTGTATTTATTGATCACCCTGAAGGTATCAGTGTTGAAAATTGCGCAGATGTATCACAACAAGCCAGCGCAATATTGGATGTAGAAGATCCAATTAATACCGAATACAATTTAGAAGTCTCTTCTCCCGGTATGGATCGTCCATTATTTAAAGCGGCACATTATGCCGCTATCGTTGGTGAAGTCGTGGCAGTGCGTTTACGTATGCCATTAAATGATAGAAGAAATTTTAAGGGCACCTTGGTATCATGTGATAATGATAACATTGTGGTTGAAGTTGATGGTCAATCTTATACGTTGGCTGTAATGAATATTGAAAAAGGTAATCTTGTCCCGGTCTTTGACTAGGTTCATCAAAATAGGAATAGAGTATCATGAGTAAAGAGATCTTATTAGTTGCCGAAGCGGTTTCAAATGAAAAACAAGTACCCAAAGAAAAAATCTTTGAAGCCCTTGAAATAGCAATATCTACTGCCACCAAAAAGAAAAATCAAGGCGATATTGAAGTGCGTGTAGCTATTGACCGTACAACAGGCGATTTTGATACATTTCGTCAATGGTTAGTTATTGCTGATGACCAAGAGCAAGAAAACCCATACGCAGAGATGACTATTTCAGCTGCACAAATTGATGAGCCTGACATTCAGATAGGTGATTTTGTTGAAGAACAAATCGAATCAATTAAATTTGACCGTATTACGACACAAACAGCGAAACAAGTTATTTTCCAAAAAGTTCGTGAAGCTGAACGTGAACAAATGATTGCCGAATATGAAGATCGTGTTGGTGAGTTAGTGACGGGTACGGTTAAAAAAGTAAATCGCGATAACATCCTTATCGACTTAGGTAACAATGCTGAAGGCGTTATTTACCGTGATGATATGTTACCACGTGAAAATTTCCGTCCAGGTGATCGTGTTCGTGGTCTATTATATGTCATACGTCCAGAAGCAAAAGGTGCGCAATTATTTATTTCGCGTAGCCACCCTGACATGATTGTTGAATTGTTCCGTTTAGAAGTACCAGAAATTGCGGAAGAAACATTAGAAATTAAAGCAGCGGCTCGTGATCCAGGTTCACGTGCTAAAATCGCAGTAAAAACCAATGACAAACGCTTAGATCCAATTGGCGCTTGTGTTGGTATGCGTGGTTCTCGTGTTCAAGCAGTTTCAAGTGAATTAGGCGGTGAGCGAGTTGATATCGTATTATGGGATGAAGAAGCACCGCAATTTGTGATTAATGCCATGGCTCCAGCTGAAGTAGCACGTATTGTTGCTGATGAAGACACCATGACGATGGACGTTGCTGTTGAACCAGAGAATCTAGCACAAGCAATCGGCAAATCTGGTCAAAACGTACGTTTAGCTAGCCAGTTGACTGGTTGGGAACTCAATGTCATGACTGTTGCAGATTTAGAGAAAAAACAGAAAGATGAAAGTGCTCAAGTCATTGATGTGTTTGTTGCAGGATTAGAAATTGATGAAGAATTTGCTGGCGTATTAGCGGATGAAGGTTTTACCTCATTAGAGGAAATTGCCTATGTTCCGGTCAGTGAACTGCTAGAAATAGAAGGGTTAGATGAAGATATTATCGAAGAACTGCGTAACCGTGCTCGTGCGTATCTAACCACCAAAGCGTTGGCCAATGAGGAATCATTAGAGCCAAAAGAAGAGTTGTTAAATCTTGCTGGCATGACCCCTGAAATTGCGGTCGCGTTAGCTAAACAAGGCGTAACTGATTTAGAAGAGTTAGCCGAACAAGGTACCGATGAGATTTGTGATATTGAAGGGCTTGATGAGAAAAGCGCAGGTGAATTTATTATGGCTGCACGTAATATTAAGTGGTTCAACGAAGAGTAATCACGGTCGACATAGAGGAGAGGGTAATGTCTGAAGTTTCCATAGAAAAGCTCGCGGGTGACATAGGCACCAACGTTGATCGCTTAGTTCAACAGTTTAAAGACGCTGGCTTAACTAAAAAAATCGGTGATAACGTCACTGAAGATGAAAAAAAGCAATTGCTTGATCATTTAGCAAAGTCACATGGCAGTGATGGTAATGTCACGCCAACTAAAATGACGTTGACACGTAAAACGACAAGTACATTATCGGTAGGTAAATCGAAAAATGTTAAAGTTGAAGTACGTAAAAAACGTACTTTTGTTAAGCGTTCACCAGAAGATGAAGCAAAAATAGCGGCTGAAGAATTAGCGCGTCAAGCTGCGGAACAAGCTAAACTTGAAGCAGAGCAACAAGCCGCAGAGGCGGCAAAGTTAGCCGCTGAAGAAAAAATACGTTTAGCTGCAGAAGCACGTAAACAAGCAGAAGCCGAGCAAATTGCCCGTGCTGAAAAAGCGAAAAAAGACGCTGAAGAGCGTAAGAAAAACGAACCGCAAATGACGGCAGAAGAAAAAGCCGCTCAAGAACAGACTCGTAAAGACGCGGAAAAGTTACGTAAACAACAAGAAGACGAGACGCAACGTAAGCTTGAAGAAGATGCGAAAAAAGCGGCGGATGAAGCTCGAAAACTAGCTGAAGAAAATGAACGTCGTTGGAAAGAAGAAGAAGAACGTCGTAAAGCACAAGAAGCGGAAGAAGTGCATGTGCATTCAAACCGTTATGCGCAAGAAGCTGAAGATGATGCTGATTTAAGAGTCGAACGTGGTTCACGTCGTCGTAAGAAGAAAAAAGCGGGTGAAAACCTTAAGCAAGGTTTTAATAAACCAGCAGCTCCTGTTGAACGTATTGTTAAACTTGGCGAAACGATCACTGTGGGTGAATTAGCCAGCAAGCTAGCTATCAAAGCCAACGAAGTTATCAAAACCATGATGAAAATGGGTGAGATGGCGACGATTAACCAAATCCTTGACCAAGATACTGCGGTATTAGTGGTTGATGAGATGGGTCACAAATATGAATTAGTCAATGACAATGCGCTTGAAGATGAATTGATTGCAGATGCAACTGGTGGTGTTAAGACATCTCGTGCTCCAGTAGTTACTATCATGGGTCACGTTGACCATGGTAAAACGTCATTACTTGATTACATTCGTCGTGCAAAAGTTGCAGATGGCGAAGCGGGTGGTATAACTCAGCACATTGGTGCGTATTCAGTTGAAACTGATAACGGTAAAATTACCTTTTTAGATACCCCTGGACACGCGGCGTTTACTGCAATGCGTGCCCGTGGAGCAACGGCTACCGATATCGTTATCCTGGTAGTAGCAGCAGATGATGGTGTCATGCCACAAACCAAAGAAGCGGTTCAGCATGCTAAAGCGGCTGGCGTACCTTTGATTGTTGCTGTGAATAAGATGGATAAAGAAGCGGCTGATCCGGATCGTGTTAAGACTGAATTGTCTCAACTTGAAGTTATTTCAGAAGAATGGGGCGGGGAGCACCAGTTCGTCAACGTATCTGCTAAAACCGGTATGGGCATAGACTCGTTACTTGAAGCAATCAACTTACAGGCCGAAATGTTAGATTTCCGTGCAGTACCGACTGGTCCTGGTCGTGGTCTAGTCATCGAATCGCGTCTTGATAAAGGTCGTGGTCCGGTAGCTTCTGTATTGGTCCAAGAAGGTGAATTGAAGCTAGGTGATATTTTATTATGTGGTCTTGAATACGGACGTGTTCGTGCGATGCGCGATGAAAACGGCAACGATGTAAAAGTTGCAGGTCCTTCTACCCCAGTTGAAGTATTAGGTTTATCAGGTGTTCCTGTTGCTGGTGAAGATGCATTAGTGGTGAATGACGAGCGTAAAGCGCGTGAAGTTGCCTCTAAGCGTTCAATCAAGCAACGAGAAGTCAAACTAGCTAAACAGCAAAAAGCGAAACTCGAAAACATGTTTGCGAACATGGAAGCGGGTGATGTTTCTGAGCTTAACGTGGTACTTAAAGCTGACGTTCAAGGTTCGATTGAAGCGATTGCTGATTCACTAACAAACTTATCGACAGACGAAGTAAAAGTGAATATTGTTGGTTCAGGTGTTGGTGGTATTACCGAAACTGATGCGTCACTAGCGGCAGCATCAAGTGCTATCGTAGTTGGTTTTAACGTTCGTGCTGATGCAACTGCGCGTCGTATTATCGAAACAGAAGAAATTGATTTACGCTATTACTCTGTTATCTATAGCCTGATTGATGAAGTCAAAGCAGCGATGAGCGGTATGCTTGCGCCAGAGTTTAGACAAGAAATCATTGGTCTTGCTGAAGTACGTGATGTGTTTAAATCGCCGAAGATTGGTGCAATTGCCGGTTGTATGGTCACCGAAGGTGTCATTAAACGTAACAATCCAATCCGTGTATTACGTGATAATATCGTCATTTACGAAGGTGAGCTTGAATCACTACGTCGCTTTAAAGATGATGTTCAAGACGTGAAGAAAGGTATCGAATGTGGTATCGGCGTTAAGAACTACAATGATGTTAAAGTAGGCGATCAAATCGAAGTATTTGAAATCGTTGAAGTGGCGCGTGAACTTTAATTCACCGTTATAACAATTAGTTAAGACGGAGGCCTTTGCCTCCGTTTTCGTTTATATAGATCGCTTCAAATTGAGTCGATCAAAGATAGGATATATATTATGGCTCGTGAATTTTCGCGTACCGATAGAGTCTCGCAGCAAGTACATAAAGAAATTGCGAGCATTTTAAATCAAGAATTTAAACATCAAGCGCCTGACTTATGTATGGTTACGGTATCGGGTGTTGAGATCTCTCGTGATCTTGCTCATGCAAAAGTCTATGTTACATTTTTAGAAATGGACGAAGAAAAAGTCAAAGCGTCGATGGCGTTATTAGAAGAAGGTAAAAGCTTTGTTCGTGGTTTGTTATCTCGTCGTGTGCGCATGCGTAACACGCCAGCGTTAAAATTTATTCAAGACCGTTCTATTACTGAAGGCATGCGTATTTCTAATATCGTGTCTCAAGTAACACGTGATGAAGCAGCCAAGCGCGATGCAAATTTAGATAGCAATTCTGATAATCATACAGATGCTGACCACGCTTCTGACGATAACAAACCCACAGAGTAAGTCATGGGACGTCGTCGTAAAGGCCGTGCGATTAACGGTGTATTTTTGTTGGATAAGCCACTTGGCGAATCGTCCAACATGGTATTACAGAAAGTACGTGCTATGTATGGCGCGGCGAAAGCCGGTCATACGGGCGCGCTGGATCCATTAGCTAGCGGTATGTTACCAATTTGTTTGGGTGAAGCGACGAAATTTTCGCAGTTTTTACTCAATGCTGATAAAACCTATGAAGTCACTGCTACGTTGGGTATTCGTACGACCACCTCGGATGCTGATGGGGAAGTGGTATCGACATTACCTGTGACATCCACCCCGGAAGAAATCACCCAAGCGTGTTTAAGCTTTTTGGGAGCATCCAAACAAATCCCATCGATGTTTTCTGCACTCAAACACGAGGGTAAACCATTGTATTGGTATGCCCGTCAAGGTATTGAAATTGAGCGTCCGGCGCGTGATATTACCTTGTTCGCTATTGATATATTACGTATTGAAGGGGTTGAAGTCGATTTACGTGTGCATTGTTCAAAAGGCACCTATATCCGTTCATTGGTAGATGATATTGGTCAGGTTTTAGGTTGTGGTGCCTATGTCAGTCGTTTACATCGTTCTCAAGTTGCTGGGTATCCTAGTGACAAAATGCTCAGCTTAGATGCATTGCAAGCGATGGTTAACGAACATCGTGTTGATAAGGGTAGTGAGCACCACGCTTATATCGACCCGTTATTATTGCCGATGGATACGCCGCTTTATGCGTTAGGATCGACGGTCGCGACAGCCAAACAAATTGAAGGGGTCAAAGTGGGTATGCCGTTTATCCCTGAGCATATTACGCCAGCCGTGGTTGATGAGGGTATTGTGGATGTCAAAGCAATGGCATTGTCAGCTGATGGGCACGAACAGGTTAAAATATATGATGAACACGGCGCGATTTATGCTGTCGCCGAACTCAAACCCGATGGTTATTTACAACCAAAGCGGGTCGTCGTTTATTAATATAGGTCAGCATACAAATGAAAGGGGGCTTAACACCCTTTCATTTGCTATTTTTCATCATTAAATTTATCTGTTTTACCAATTATTTTAGCACTCGATTTTTCTACTAACCAGTATGTTGCACCTGTGTCAGGATCCTTGTAATAAATCATTGACACATCTGCTTCATATATAAAACCATTGAGTTCAAATTTATAAATCAAGTTCTGCTTATCTCCGACACGTGGTGCCCCTGGAGGAGGAATATCAATAGCGCGTCGAGTTGAAAGTTCAGGGTTGAATATTCGCTTGTAAGTTAATGTTGCTTTTTCATCTGAAATTTGATTTCCAACAATAATCTCTGAAAAAATGGTGGTCATTGATTCTGATATGTAATTTTGCTCAATAAGGTTACCGACATAATCATGTTTAATCAAAATTGTATTGTATATAGGGGGGGGGCTTGCTATAGAAGAACTAGCAAAAGAGAAAAGTAAACAATTTAACAATAAAATAAATATTCAAC
>JAQXDG010000109.1 GCA_029251505.1 Glaciecola sp.
ACTTTGTTATCCCCAAATTTGTGGATAGTTTTGGCAATAAAGAATGACACGATTAACGTGGTGACGTGCATCACTGCAAAGGCGGTACCGCCTTGTGCCGTACCTTCAGCAAAACCAGCGGCATCAGGGGTCGGGGCGTCATATACATGATAAGCAATGGAGAGAGACAAATACTGCCACATTAAAGGTAAGCCAAACCAAGTTACTAATTTAACCCACCATAACTGGCGTAACGATAACGGCATGTCTTTTAATGCAGACCATAGATCAGGCAAGATGCTCGAGATCACTTTTCCTTTATTCTGAGCTTTAAATTCTTCGATGTTTTCTGGAGGATATTCGTTAGTCTTGGCAAATGACCAAAACGCGGTGATTAAAATCACAACCACACCACAGACAAATGAATACTTCACAATATCAGGGATGGTTGTGCCATCTGTTAATGCAGACACGCCAAAGAACAGCATAATGACGGGCATTAAACTTGCCAATATTTGGCCACCTGAGATCATAAATGTTTGTAGTGCAAAGGCAAAAGGGCGTTGTTCACGATTGACCATATCACCAACCATAGCGCGGTAAGGTTCCATTGCGGTGTTCATCGCAGCATCAAGGATCCAAAACAAGCCCACGACCATCCATAATTCTGGGACATATGGCATAAACATGACAGCAACACTACCAATCAGTGCGCCCCATAAAAAGAATGGTTTACGACGACCAAAACTAGTCCAAGTTCGATCACTAATCGCACCAATTAAGGGTTGGATCAATAAACCCGTAACCGGTCCGGCTAACCATAATAACGGTAACTGGTCATACGATGCACCATGATAGGTAAAAATGGGGCTTAAGTTAGCTTGTTGTAAACCAAAGCCATACTGGATCCCAAAGAAGCCGAAACACATGTTCCAGACTTGCCAAAAAGATAAACGAGGTTTAATTCCTGAGTTCATGCTGTGTCCTAGTAATGTTAATAATACGTTAACCACTGTAACATAAAGGATAAACTTAATCGATTAAGCGTGCAATCTAATTATCAGATAATTGCGCAAAATAATTTCAAGTTAACAAACAGCGCACAAAGGACTTGTATTTACTAGCGATGCATTTGACAATAAGTGCTTATTTTTTATTAATAAAAACGTCAACGGATAAACTAAATGAGCTTAGTGGCTGCGCAAAATGTGAGCAAAACGTTTCAAGATGGTGATCATCAAATTACTATCCTTCGTGATGTTAATTTGAACGTTGCGGCAGGTGAACACGTTGCCATCGTCGGCGCATCGGGTTCGGGAAAAAGTACATTACTGCATATTTTAGGTGGGTTAGATACACCGAGCTCCGGAGAAGTGTTTATCGACGGCAATGACATTGCCAAAGCGACTGACAAACAAAATGCACGTATGCGCAATCAAGATATCGGTTTTATTTATCAGTTCCATCATTTATTACCGGAGTTTAGTGCCTTAGAAAATGTGGCGATGCCATTATTGATCGCAGGTGTCAGTGACCAACAAGCCCAAGAACAAGCACGAGCGTTATTATCTGAAGTGGGCTTAAGTCATCGTTTAGGGCATTTCCCTGGACAATTGTCAGGCGGAGAAAGACAACGTGTTGCGATCGCCAGAGCATTAATCAATCAACCAAAAATTTTGCTTGCCGATGAGCCAACCGGTAATTTGGATGATGCAACGGGTGAGGAGATTTATCAATTGCTTGCCACCTTAAAAGCTGAGCATGGTTTTGCGGCTGTCGTGGTGACGCACGATCTGCGTTTAGCCCAAAAACTCGATACGCAATATCGTTTGATTAAAGGTCAACTCAGCGCAGGTTTAGCATAATGGCGTCAACTTCTATGCCTCAGTTACGCTTAGCATGGCGTTTGGCGTTGCGCTTTAGGCAGAACAAACACGACCAGCGTTTTGTGTCATTTATTGCCGGCGCTTCTATTGCTGGGATCAGTTTAGGCTGCGCGGTACTCATCTTATTATTGTCCGTTATGAATGGCTTTGAGCGTGAACTGGAGCAGCGAATTTTGTCGGCAATCCCACATGGGGAATTGTTTGCTGTTTCTGCAACCGGATTAGCGACGTTGGAAACAGGAATGCTCACTATCGCCGCTGATCCCAACGTCAAAGCGGTCTATGCCTACACCCAACAATCCGCGCTATTGCAAGTCAATAACACATTACATGGTTTGAGTATCACTGGGTTAGATTTGAATGTTACTACCCATCCTTTGTGGCAGTTTGTGACGCCATTCAGCGATGTATTCCAAGGGGACTTGCCGCCGATTTATTTGGGGCAAGCCGTCGTGGCAAAATTTGATTTACAACCTGGGCAAACCGTTCAGTTATTAATACCGTTGTCTGATGGCGGCCAAGGCAGTCAGCAATTTAAAGCGCCAACCTTGTTTCAAGGGGTGTTGGCAGGAACGATCCATGTGGGCGGAGAAGCCGACCAGTTATTAGCGCTAACATCATTACAACCATTGAATGATTCGTTAGGGATCACCTCCGGTGCTAAAGGGCTACAAATTTATTACCATGATGTGTTTGCTGCATCACAATTAACCCATGCGATTGGCTACGACTATCCAGAGGGCGTGTATATTTCTGATTGGACTCGGACACACGGCCATTTGTATCAAGATATTCAATTGGTCAAAGTCATTGTGTATATCGTGTTGCTACTAGTGATTGCTGTGGCGTCATTTAATATTTTATCGTCATTGACAATGGCAGTAAAAAACAAACAAGCGCATATTGCAATATTGAAAACAATGGGCGCAAGTCCTGAGTTTTTAGCCCGTGTGTTTGTATTACAAGGCTTATATAACGCATTGCTAGGCATTGTCAGTGGGACATTGATTGGAGTGGGATTAAGTTTATATCTGTCTGATATTATTCGAGGCCTAGAGAATATTTTTGGGCTGGCGGTATTATCTGGGGATATTTATTTTATTGATTTTTTGCCGACCCATCTACAAGGGACGGATGTCGTCGTGACTGTGATACTGGCTTTATTATTAAGCGTATTGGCGACGCTATACCCCGCAAAAAAAGCCGCTAACGTAGTCGCAGCGAAGTTCTTGCACTAGTCAAAATGGCAAAAAAAAAGAGAGCAAATGATGCTCTCTTTTAATCGTAAATTCCCAATCTAGTGTCTTTTTAACGCGCTATTTAGCTATCTTCGTAACGAACACCCGCTTCAAGGTCGTTATACACGTCTTCGTCTAGCTCACCTTCACTTTTAGCGACAATACACGCCACCATACAATCTCCGGTGACATTGACTGCTGTACGGGTCATATCCAATAATCTATCCACACCGATGATTAACGCGATACCTTCGACAGGTAAGTTCACTTGTTGCAATACCATCGCAAGCATGATTAAACCGACACCAGGCACACCCGCTGTACCGATTGATGCTAATGTCGCAGTCAATATGACCATGAGAAAATCAGTAACTGATAAATCGACGCCATATACTTGAGCGATAAATACCGTTGCGACACCTTGCATAATCGCCGTGCCGTCCATGTTAATAGTGGCACCTAATGGGATAGTAAAACTCGAAACGGAAGATTTAACCCCTAAGCGATTTTTAGCGGTATCCATTGTAATCGGTAGCGTAGCATTAGAACTAGACGTACTAAATGCAAATAGCGCTGTGTTACGCATTTTACGTAACAAAATAATCGGGCTTAAGCCGCTTAGGGCTTTAAGTATAATGGGGTAGGTGATGAAGGCATGCATCACTAATACACCAAAGACTAAAAAGAAATATTTGGCTAGCCCTAAAATCGTATCCAAACCAATCGTCGCGAACAATTTGGCCATCAGTACAAACACACCATAAGGCGCTAAGTTCATCACCATAGTCACGATGTTCATGATCACGGTATTGATATCATTGAACGCTGCAGCGACGCGTTTACCGGTATCTCCAGCCATCGCTACCGCGATCCCGAATAAGACTGCAAAGACGATAATTTGCAGCATATTGCCTTCCGCCATTGAAGCGATAGGGTTGGCTGGAAACATGTTTACAAAAACTTGCACTATATTAGGCGCTTCTTTAGACGTGAATTGTGTTTCAGTCGTCAGATTTAGACCTTCACCAGGGGCAATAATTAAGGCCATACAAATCGCGGTCGCAACAGCGATTGCCGTTGTCATAACATACAAGCCGACTGATTTTCCGCCTAGACGTCCTAGCTTGCTTGGCTCCGAAAGACTACTGGTACCGCAGACTAGTGAGACAAACACCAAAGGCACAACGAGCATTTTTAAACTGGCAATAAAGATCTGACCTAAACCGGTAAAGATCCCATCAATGAAAATGGCTTTAATCGAGAATGCGATGCCCAATGCACTAAATTGCAAATCACCACTGTCGCCCATGATGAGTTTGAATAAAAAGCCGATGAATACACCAGCAATCATGCCAATAAAGATACGCGCGGTGAGAGAATATTTGTGGGTGGGGTGTGACAATGAATCAGTCATTATGGACCTCTTGTTATTATTTACCCCACACTTTACAAACAATTAGCCTAATTGAAAAGGATAAACACTGCCTAAGTGTAAAATTTGCGTCAACTCATCCAATGCACTTTGTGATTCTAGTAGTAAACTCGGATCGGCTAAATCGGCTATCGCTAACTCATCACGGTAATGTTTTTCGACCCATTGATTCAACTCAATAAATTTCGCATCAGTTAACCGAGTATGCTGATTAATTGCTGCTTGTTCGTGTTCTTTTAATGCTACACGCAGACGTAAACATGCAGGTCCGCCACCATTTTGCATGCTTTGTTTTACATCAATGTACTGGACGTGTTTGATGGGAGTGGGTTGCTTCACTAAATCATTGAGATATTGGTACACCGCTGGATTTTCTTGACACTCCATTGGCGCAATAATCGTCATTTCGCCATTCGGTAGCGTGATGATCTGTGTATTAAACAAATAACTTCTGACCGCATCATTGATCGTGACTTGCTCCGTGGGTACTTGAATGAAGTGCATTTGGGTATGACCCATTTTACGTTGGATTTCATCCAAGACAGATTCGGTCCGTGCAAATGCTTGTTGATGATAAAACAAGACATTTTGGTTACCCACACTAATCACATCATTATGAAACACGCCTTGGTCAATGACGTCTGGATTTTGTAAGGCAAATACGGTGTTATCTTCTGTCAAGCCATGTAAACGTGCCACCGCTTGGGATGCTTCAAAGGTTTGTCTGGCTGGGAACTTTTTAGGTGCAGGGTGACTGGCATCAAATGAGTGGCGACCATATACAAAAAACTCTACACCTGACTGATCGTAGGCACTGCAAAAACGCGTATGATTAGCTGCACCTTCATCCCCAAAATGATCATTTTCGGGTAAATGCTGATGATGAACGAATACCTTAGGATCATTAAAGGTAGCACGCAAAATACGACCGGTAACTTCAGGTTCAATTGAACGATGAAATTTGTTGGTTAAATTAGCAGGGGTGAAATGGATTTTACCATCGGCACTATCGGCACTAGGGGAGACAGTCGCAGCATTGGCTGTCCACATAGACGACGCCGAATAACATGCCGATAAGATAACGGGATCAGATTTAGCTGCTTTGTTCAGAACTTGAGCATCTGTTCCGCTAAAACCCAATCGACGTAACACGGATAAGTCTGGACGAGCTTGAGGTGCAAGGACACCTTGCTGCATGCCTAAATCCGCTAAGGTTTTCATTTTAATTAAACCTTGCAGTGCAGCTTGCTTGGGATGACTCACCCCTTTTGCGTTATTAACCGAAGCGACATTACCATAAGATAAACCAGCATAATTGTGAGTAGGGCCGACTAGCCCATCAAAATTCATTTCCACATGTTGCATAACTTATCCTTCTATATAAACTGTGATGATAATTGACTTTCATGATAGCTACGATTAATGTGCAGAGCATATTCGCTATGCCTTTTGCTGTACTAATCATAATCTAAGTTCGATATTATGAACTATGATTACAGAGTAGCGCAAACCTTATTTATTAAAAAATCTTTATAAATTAAACACTTACGCTTTTATTTTTGGGTAAGTATGAATATTTTCTTGTTTTATATGCAGTTTATAGATATATCTTAAAAGGGCAACATCGTCTATATAGTGTTAATGAACACTAGTATAAGTGATAAATTTTTAAACATTTTCAAAGGATTACCTTCCCCTATGGCAAAATCATTAGTTATTGTCGAGTCGCCAGCCAAAGCGAAAACAATAAATAAATATCTAGGCAAAGATTTTGTTGTGAAATCCAGTGTCGGGCATGTTCGCGATCTTCCTACTAAGGCGTTAGGTAATGTTGCACCTAAAAAAACGGCAAAAGAGCTCAATACTTGGACAGACAAGAAAAAAGCAGAATATTTACGTCAATTTGAATATGACAAACTGGTTGATCGTATGGGAATTGACCCTCAACATGACTGGCAAGCCCATTATCAAATTTTGCAAGGCAAAGAAAAAGTCGTAGCAGAACTCAAAAAACTAGCCAAAGACGCCGACACTATCTATCTTGCAACCGATTTGGATAGAGAAGGGGAAGCGATTGCTTGGCACCTCCAAGAACTATTGGGGACTAAAGGTAAAACCTATCAGCGAGTGGTATTTAACGAGATCACCAAGTCTGCTATTCAAGATGCGTTTGCCAATCCTGGTGAGCTGAATATCAACCGTGTCAATGCTCAACAAGCGCGTCGTTTTCTCGACCGTGTTGTGGGTTTCATGGTATCGCCATTATTATGGAAAAAAGTTGCTCGAGGGTTATCAGCCGGACGTGTACAGTCAGTTGCCGTTCGTTTAGTGGTTGAACGCGAACGTGAAATTAAAGCTTTCCAGCCAGAAGAATTTTGGGATATTCATGCTGATTTGCAACAAACTAGTGTTAAAAATACCACCGTTGATTTACGCATGTTGGTGGCTAAACATGCTGATAAGGCCTTTAAACCGGTTAATAAAGCGCAAGTTGATACCGCGTTAAATGCTTTAAAAGATGTGCAGTATTCTGTTGTCGCTCGTGAATCCAAACCTTCATCTTCGCGCCCAAGTGCGCCTTTTATTACGTCAACATTGCAACAAGCTGCGTCAACTCGCCTTGGCTTTGGCGTGAAAAAGACCATGATGCTAGCTCAGCGTTTATATGAAGCGGGCCACATTACGTATATGCGTACCGATTCAACTAATTTAAGTAACGATGCAGTAGCGGCTGCGCGTGATTATATTGAAACCCAATTTGGTGGCAACTACCTTCCTGAAAACTCAATTCGTTATGGTGCAAAAGAAGGCGCTCAAGAAGCTCACGAAGCGATTCGTCCTTCAAATGTGAAGCTAACAGCGGCGTCATTAGGTGATATGGAACGTGATGCTCAGCGTTTATATGAGCTGATTTGGCGTCAAACGTTAGCGTGTCAGATGTTACCAGCTAAGTATGATTCAACGACATTACGTGTCAAAGCGGGTGAGTATGAGTTAACTGCCAAAGGACGAGTATTAAAATTTGATGGTTGGACGCGTGTTCAGCCTCAAGTCAAACGTAAGGGTGATGATGATTTACTCTTGCCTGATCTTAAGCCAGGTGACGTACTTGCGTTACAGCAGTTAGATCCGAAACAACATTTTACTAAACCGGTTGCTCGTTTTAACGAAGCATCCTTGGTTAAAGAATTAGAAAAACGCGGTATCGGTCGCCCTTCAACGTACGCATCAATCATTTCTACCATCCAAGATCGTGGTTATGTGCGTTTAGATATGAAACGTTTTTATGCAGAAAAAATGGGTGAGATCGTATGTGATCGCCTAACTGATAATTTCTCTGAACTGATGTCGTTTGATTTTACCGCTAAAATGGAACAGCGTTTGGATGATATCGCACATGGCGAAAAACGCTGGAAAGACGTGCTAAACGACTTTTATGGTGATTTTTATACTCAGCTCATGCAAGCTGAAAAAGATCCCGAAGAGGGCGGTATGGCTCTCAATTCAGCCGTGCCAGTCAATGTGACTTGCCCGAAAGAAGGCTGTGGTCGTGATATGAATATTCGGACCGCCTCTACTGGGGTGTTTTTAGGGTGTACCGGTTATAACTTACCCCCCAAAGAACGTTGTACTCAAACCATGAATCTTACTCCGGGTGATGAAGCGATAAAAGTTGCCGATGAAGATGATTTTGAAACTGAATTATTACGCGCTAAACACCGTTGTCCAATTTGTGACACCGCGATGGATAGTTATCTCATTGATGAGACCCGTAAACTCCATGTCTGTGGCAACACGCCGACCTGTCCAGGAACTGAAATTGAGACGGGTACGTTCAAAATCAAAGGCTATGAAGGTCCATTAATTGAATGTGATAAATGTAGCAGTGACATGGAACTGAAAAACGGCCGCTTTGGTAAGTATTTTGGCTGTACTAACGAAGAATGTAAAAACACGCGTAAATTATTACGCAGTGGTGAAGCAGCGCCACCCAAAGAAGATCCGGTATTTTTACCAGAACTACCTTGTACGCAATCCGATGCACACTTTGTGTTACGTGATGGCGCGGCAGGGATATTTTTGGCGGCACATAATTTTCCTAAATCTAGAGAGACCCGTGCACCGTTAGTCGCTGAGTTGCAAGAGTATCGTGATCGTATTTCGCCGAAGTTTTATTATTTAGCCGATGCACCGATTGCCGATCCAGATGGTCAACCGACTATTGTGCGCTACAGCAGAAAAACCAAAGAACAATATGTCATGTCTGAAGCTGAAAAAGGCAAAGCATCCGGTTGGTCTGCTTGGTATCAAAACGGTAAATGGGTCACTGATGATAAACGTAAGAAACCTGCTGCGAAGAAACCGGCTGCTAAACGTAAACCTGTCGCTAAAAAAGCCGCAGCGAAATAACCGAAAGCACAAGAGACTATAGCTAATGGCATCATTACAAGACCAATTACTAAAAGCAGGTTTAGCGGATAAAAAATCGGCTAAAAAAATTAAACAACAAAAACATAAAGCGAAGAAGCTAGCGCAGACACAAAAAGTGGTTGTTGTGGATCAAGCAAAACTAGATGCTCAAGCGGCATTAGCGGCGCGACAAGCCAAAGACGCAGAGTTAGCAAAAGAACAAGCAAAGACGCGCGAAGCTAAAGAAGTACTCGCGCAAGTGAAGCAGTTGATTGATGTGAATAAGCAACCGCGCGGCAAAGGTGACATTGTGGTTAATTTTACCGATGCTAACGTAGTTAAACGCTTATATGTCAATCAAGCGACGCATCAACTCATAACCCAGGCTCGTTTAGCCATTGCTAAGTTAAATGATGGCTATGAGCTAATACCAGTGCCTGTGGCTGATAAAATTGCAACGCGTCACCCTGAAGCGATTGTGTATCGTGCTGATGATGTTCCAGAGACAGAACAAACCAATGCACAGGATGATGAATGGTATGGCGATTATGACATTCCAGATGATTTGATGTGGTAAATTACAGTTTTAGATAAAATTGAACAGACATAAAAAAAAGCACCTAATTAGGTGCTTTTTTTGTTTCTGATTCACAGCGCTAAATTAACGCTGTGAGTCAAACGAGTTATTCAACACTCGCCGGTAATGTAGTCGGTGCAGACACACGAGATGTCACACTAACCATGTCAGCACGCTTAGCTGTTTTAACGTACTCTGGACGCGCATCATCTGCTCGTGAAGTAACGGTAATCTCACCAATCCCTTGTGCAATGACTTGTGGTAATGCAGTTGGATGTGAGGCACGCGCTTTAGGCTGTAATGCAGTGGCGACTCGCGCTGTAACCACTGGGGCTACTTCAGCTTCAACTTTCGCAACAACTTCAGGTGCAACTTCCTTAATCGTTTCAACCACTGGTGCTGCAACTACTGGCGCTTCAACCGCTGGGGCTTCAACCACTGGTGCTGCAACTACTGGCGCTTCTACCACTGGCGCTTCTACCACTGGTGCTTCAACCACTGGTGCTGCAACTACTGGCGCTTCTACCACTGGGGCTGCAACTACTGGCGCTTCTACCACTGGCGCTTCAACTATTGGCGCTTCAACCACTGGCGCTTCAACGGCTGCAACCGTTTCGGTTACCGTCGCGACTGCATTCACATCTTCTAATGGTAACTGAGTTTGAATGACGTTATCAGAGGCGTCAGCAGATGCCTGTTCTTCTTGCTTACGCTTTTGTCCCGCAGCACGAGCATGACGAGGAGAGCGACGTGAACGTGACTTCTTCTCTTGTGCTGTTGTGTTGTCGTCAGTGCTGTCATTTGCTATCGCAGTAGACAGTGTCTCTTGAGTTGCCGTTACCGGTGCCTCAACTTGAACTTCAGGAGCTGCTTGAGCTACTTCATTCTCGACGGGTACATCTGTTGTAGCTGAATCAGCGGTGACTACTACGTCATCTTGAATGCGAACATTTTTACGTGTATCGCGACGTTTACGACGTTCTTTAGGAACGGCTGGGGTATTATCTTCAGCTTCAACCTCATTTGTTTTAGTGCGAGGCTGACGACGTGGCGCTGCCGCTTCGTTTGTCTCTACGTTATCGGTACGTTTACGATTGCGGTTATTACGACGCTGTCCTTCTTGACCTTCTTTGTTGTCTTTGGTAGCGCGATTATCTTTAGCTTCAGTCGCTGTATTAGCAGTCGCGTTTTTGTCTTCAGTTTGCTGTCCACGACCGCGTTGATTGCGGTTACGGTTACGGTTTTGACTTTGACGACGTTGGTTATTATTACGAGCTCGACCTTTTGCTTGAGGTTTTTCTTGTGGCTTAGGTGCAAATAGCGCAGTGATCCAAGCAATAAAACCTGCAATGATACCTGTTGTCGCAGCGGCTTTAGCCGGTGTAGATATTGATGCAGGCGCTGTTTTCGGGGCAATCATACCTTTCAATGCTGGCTCTTCACGTTTAGTTGGGAGCGCAGCAGCAGCTTCTTGAATTTGCTCGTTTGATTCCGCTAATTCTAACGTGTAGCTGATTTCAGATACTTTATCTTCTGGACGGCGACGCGAAATTTGGAAGTTAGGCGTAGATAAGTTTGGATTAGGTAAGACTAATACATCGACCTTATTACGATCTTCTATTGCCCAAAGTGCACGACGTTTTTCATTCAGGATATAAGTAGCCACATCAACCGGTAATTGTGCTTCAACTTGACCTGTGTTGTCTTTGATACATTCTTCTTCAATGATGCGTAACACAGACAAAGCTAACGATTCAGTCCCACGAATTGTTCCGTGACCGGCGCAACGAGGACAGACGTTATGTGCAGACTCACCTAATGATGGACGTAAACGTTGGCGAGACATTTCTAATAAACCAAAACGCGAAATACGACCAAGTTGAATGCGAGCACGATCTCCACTTACCGCATCTTTCATACGATTTTCAACTTCACGTTGGTGCTTGTTAATCGACATATCGATAAAGTCGATAACCACTAAACCACCTAAATCACGTAATCGTAATTGACGTGCAATTTCATCTGCAGCTTCAAGGTTAGTATTAAATGCCGTCTCTTCAATATCGCTGCCCTTAGTGGCGCGCGCAGAGTTGATATCGATTGATGTTAATGCTTCTGTTGGGTCGATAACAATTGAACCACCAGAGGGTAAACGGACTTCACGTTGGAAAGCCGATTCAATTTGAGTTTCAATTTGGTAATGACTGAATAACGGCACATCACCTGTGTAAGGTTTTACGCGACTAGCAAAGTCAGGACGTACTAATTCTATATGTTGTAGTGCTTGCTCATAAATCACCGGCTTGTCAATGATGATTTCACCTACATCGCGACGAAGATAATCACGGATAGCACGAACAATAACGTTTGACTCTTGGTGAATTAAAAACGGAGCAGGGCGGTCTTTGGCCACTTCCGAGATCGCTTCCCAATGGGTTAACAATACTTTTAGATCCCATGATAATTCTTCTGTGGATTTGCCAACACCAGCAGTTCGAACGATTAAGCCCATTCCTTTAGGAAGATCAAGCTGATCTAATGCGGCTTTCAATTCACTTCGTTCTTCCCCTTCGATACGGCGAGATATACCACCAGCACGAGGGTTATTAGGCATGAGCACTAAATAACTACCAGCAAGGGAGATAAACGTCGTTAAGGCAGCGCCTTTTTGACCACGTTCTTCTTTATCTATTTGGATTATAACTTCTTGGCCTTCTTTGATAGCGTCTTTTATATTAGGACGACCTTCAAAGGTGTAGTTATTAGGGAAATAATTACGGGCAATTTCTTTAAGTGGTAAAAAACCATGACGGTCAGCACCGTAATCCACAAACGCAGCTTCTAAGCTTGGCTCTACACGAGTAATAGTACCTTTATATATGTTTGCTTTTTTCTGTTCATGACCGGGGCTTTCGATATCTAGATCATATAATTTTTGACCATCGACAAGGGCGACACGCAACTCTTCTGATTGAGTTGCATTTATCAACATTCTTTTCATTTTATATTCATTCTTATATAAGGTGCGGACAGGCAAGAAAGGGCTCGAAGTGAGCTTAAACAAGGACTGCACTAAACGCGCAGGTAGAATCATCCGTATTTGTGCAGTCGGTACTGGCACTTGTAAGGTGCAAGAGTATCGTCAATATACGAGATTAAACATGTTTTATTGTAATCACAGGGCTAAGGGAAAAGGGTTAAGAGCTATTGTCATTAACAACGATTCGAGCCTTATCACTGTGTTAAAAATTCTATTCTATTATGTCTGCACAATGTTTATTTATGCACAAATTTACGCGCTGCTATCTGTCATCGTATCTTCATGAATGTGGCTTTATAATAAGAAGCGTGTTTCACATCCATTCACATGTTTCATGTAAGGGGCAATCTAAACGTAATTTGTGCTCATCCGGATAAAAAGGCGATGCGTTTTTACATCAAGCCCAACGTTATTTGGGTAATAAATCTACAATCTTATCCGCAGTTGATAGCTGATTTTGTGCATTCAGGTATCCAACTACCGTATAGTATCCTCCGAAACCTTATTTTCTGCAAGAAATAAAGCGCACAATCGGTTAATAATCAGGTAAAATGCGCGGATATGAATACAGAAACCTTCCAAAACGTCACATTTGTCGAGATTGAACCTGATCAAGCTGGGCAAAGGATTGATAACTTTTTAAAAACGCATCTTAAAGGTGTCCCTAAAAGCATGATTTATCGGATCTTACGCAAGGGGGAAGTGCGCGTGAACAAAAAGCGCATTAAACCTGAATATAAGCTCCAAGGTCATGATTTATTACGTATCCCACCAATTAGGGTGAGCGATTCGCCTGAGCCGGTGAATGTCAAACTCGACAAAGTTGCCATGATGCAAGATTACATCTTGTATGAAGATGATCGCGTGATGGTTATTAATAAACCATCGGGTCTTGCTGTACACGGCGGCAGTGGCTTGTCATTTGGATTAATTGAAGGCTTAAGGGCGTTACGTCCTGACGCTAAGTTCTTGGAACTCGTGCATCGTATTGACCGTGACACGTCTGGCATATTGTTAGTCGCTAAACGGCGCTCGGCATTACGCCATTTGCACGAACAATTACGTGAGAAAAAAATGACCAAGCGCTACCATGCTTTGGTGTGGGGTAAGTGGCCAGATAATCGCTTTAAAGTTAAGGCAGCGTTACAAAAGAATGTACTTAAATCTGGTGAACGCATTGTTAATGTTTCTCCAGAAGGGAAACCTAGCGAAACACGGTATCGTATACTCGAGCAATTTAGTGATACAACGCTAGTCGAAGCATCACCGATTACAGGCCGAACGCATCAAATACGCGTGCATTGTTTACATGCTGGTTTTCCAATATGTGGTGATCCTAAATATTGTGATGATGAGGGGAATGCTCAATTAGCACAACGAGGTTTGAAACGATTGTTTTTACATGCCCATAGTTTGTCATTTATGCACCCAGAAACACAAGAGCAAGTCACATTTAAAGCACCCTATGATGCTCAGTTAACAAATATTGTTAAACGGTTAGGTCAAGCATGAACAGTGTAGTTACAAATCCTTTTACTCGATATCAATGTATCATTTTTGATTGGGATGGCACGGTAATGGACTCTGCGGCTAAAATCATTTCTTGTATGCAAATTGCAGCCAAAAAATGTGAGTTACCTGTGCCTAGCGATAACGATGTTGCGCACATTATTGGTATCAGCTTAGCACCGGCAATCGCACAACTTTTTGCATTAACGGATAATGTGATTATTGAGCGCATGGTCACAGCATACAAACATGCGTTTTTGGCTATTGATACGACACCTTGTCCTTTATTTGTTGGTGCGCATGAATTGTTTACTCAATTGCATCCTCACGTCACCTTAGCAGTGGCAACAGGAAAAGCTCGGCGCGGATTATCTCGTGCATGGGAAGCGACGCAAACGGGTCATTTCTTTACGGATAGTTGTTGTGCTGATGAAGCACAATCTAAACCTCATCCAGAAATGTTAGTGCATATTTTACGTCGCCAAGGGTTAACACCTAAGCAATGTTTGATGGTGGGAGACACCACTTATGATATGCAGATGGCACAATCGTTAGGCATGGATAGAATTGGCGTTGATTATGGCGTGCACCAGCCTCACTTGTTATACAACCATGAACCTAAAGCGATTATTTCAGCACCTTTAGAATTATTGAAATATATCTAGAGTTTCACCCTTAGCTTTT
>JAQXDG010000013.1 GCA_029251505.1 Glaciecola sp.
CCCTCGTGCTCAAATGATCACCATTGATGTCAACGCGACAGCAGCCCAATTAATTCCACAAGTCATTGAGTCCGCTCACTCCCGCTTTCCTGTTATTAGTGAAGATAAAGACCACATCGAAGGTATATTATTAGCCAAAGATTTATTGGCCTATGTGTTTAATCAAGAAGCCGAGCTCGTCCTAAAAGACATCTTACGCGATGCTGTTATTGTTCCTGAATCAAAACGTGTTGATGTATTACTCAAAGACTTTCGTCAACAACGTTATCACATGGCAATCGTCGTTGATGAATACGGTGGTGTATCAGGATTAGTCACCATCGAAGATATCCTAGAATTGATTGTTGGTGAAATTGAAGATGAACATGATGCAGACGACCAAGAAACAGATGGGATCAGACCACTTAACAAACTGACTTATTCGGTTAAAGCATTGACGCAGGTAAGTGAGTTTAATACGTTTTTTGCCACTAAATTTAGTGAAGATGAAGCAGATACCATTGCCGGTATCGTCTTGAAAGGGTTTGGTCACATGCCTGAAACAGGGGATAAAATTACTCTAAATGACATAGAGTTCAAAGTGACTAACTCAGATAAGCGTCGCATCCAACAGCTTAAAGTGACCTTGCCAGAGGAACGAACGTAAACATGCGTTGGTTGGATAATGTCTTGGCACAAGCAATATTATCCTTGTGTCTTGGCTTATCACTTACATTGGCATTTGCTCCTTTTGACTATGCCTATATCTCCCTTTTAAGTTTAACCGCTTTTCTTATTCTGTTACTGCAGACTCAACATCCTAAGCTCATTGGCTTTATGTTTGGCTTCGGTTGGTTTGGAGCTGGGATCAGTTGGGTTCATGTAAGTATCGCAGAATTTGGTGGTGTACCATTAATTGTCTCATTATTTCTAATGGGCTTGTTAGTGAGCTATCTAGCATTGTTTGTCATGCTATTTAGCCTAATTATTCATAAACTGACTTCACGATATAGTTACGCGTTACCGCTAGCCGCCGCGCCAGTGCTATGGTTAGCCATGGAAACCTTACGTTCAGTATTATTTACTGGATTTCCATGGTTGTCATTAGGTTATTCGCAAATTAATACTGTATTAGGTCAATTTGCTCCGATAATAGGTGAAACAGGGATCACAACATTATTGGTTATTCTAGCCAGTTGTGGCGCTTACATTATATTATCGGCTCGTTCAAAAACGGCTAACAAACTACCACCGTTAATCAAATATGGTGCATACAGCACTTTAATTATTGTATTTTTCAGTGCATGGTTTGCGCCACATGTTATTGTCAATGACAGAATGAATACTGCACAAGACAAATCGTTTTCGGTTGGCATCGTACAAGGCAATATTGAACAATCAATGCGTTGGGTACCTGAGCTTGATCAACCGATTATGGATAAGTATCTAAAACTCACGGATACACTATGGCAAAACGATGTGGTTATATGGCCAGAGGCTGCCGTCCCTAAATTAGAATCTGAAGCACAAGCGTTTTTACATCAAATTGACGCACAGGCATACGCGACCAATACAGGACTGATCACGGGGATCGTCAATTATGATTTTGGACGCGACTTGATCCTCAATCAACTGATTACTTTAGGGCGTAAAAACGCCAACCTTGACCAGCCTCAATATTATTATGGGCACAACAATCGCTTTGCCAAACACCATTTATTACCGATTGGCGAATTTATTCCATTAGAAAATTGGCTAAGAGGGTTAGCGCCGATTTTTGATTTACCGATGTCATCTTTTACCCGTGGTGCATACGTGCAAGAAAACTTACAAGCGAATGGCTTATGGTTTGTGCCTGCTATTTGTTTTGAAATTGTGTTCCCGCGTCAAATACGTGCCAATATCACTCCACAATCTAATGCCATCATTACGGTTTCTAATGACGCTTGGTTTGGTGATTCACATGGGCCACACCAACATATGCAAATCGCGCAAATGCGTGCTTTAGAGTTTGGCTTACCAGTGATCCGAGTGACCAACAACGGCATTACAGGTGTGATTGACCATCACGGTCAGATCCAATCACGCTTACCTCAATTTAGCGAAGGCGTATTAGTCGATACAGTAACCACACCGACGAATACCACGCTATACCGTCAATATGGCGACACTATCCCGTTTGGCCTAGCACTGGTGTGGATGTTACTTATCCTTGGACTTTATTTTTTACCACTACAATTACAATCAAATAAGAGAATATCATAATGCAGCGATTTTTATCTTCCACTCAGGTTGCGCCAGTGTTAACCCGTCATCCGCTTAAAACTAAACTATGTAGCCTAATGCTTGCCCTACTCGCTACGACCCATGCGATTGCCGATACGTTAGTCATCAAAGCCGATGCATTAGTCGATGTAGAAAATAACACGGTATTATCAGCGCCTTTAGTGATTGTCGAAAACAACATTATCCGTTATGTCGGCAAGCAAGGCTCACAAACTATTCCTGATGATGCACAAGTGCTTGATTTATCAGGACACACCTTGTTACCTGGTTTGATGGATATGCACGTACATTTAACATCAGATGCTAACTTACATGGCTATCGCCGTTTAAAAGTATCCACTCCTAGGAGTGCTATTACTGGCGTGAAAAACGCACAATCGACTCTCATGGCTGGCTTTACAACAGTGCGTAATGTCGGCGCTCCTGGCTATGCTGATGTTGCGTTACGTGATGCGATTAATGAAGGGGATGTGTTGGGTCCGCGTATGTATGTGTCAGGTCCATCAATTGGTGTAACCGGTGGACATTGTGATAATAATTTGCTGCCATTTGAATATGATGTGCAATCCGAAGGGGTTGCAGATGGCCCTTGGGCGGTGCGCACTAAAGTACGTCAAAACATCAAATACGGCGCAGATGTCATTAAGTTTTGTGCAACCGGTGGAGTATTATCTAAAGGCACTAAAGTCGGTGCACAGCAGTTTTCGTTTGAAGAAATGCAAGCATTGATTACAGAAGCTCATTTACGTGGTTTAACCGTCGCCGCTCATGCTCACGGCACCAGTGGCATCAAAGATGCTATCCGTGCCGGTGTCGATTCTATTGAGCATGGTAGTTTTTTAGATGATGAAGCAATTGCCTTAGCCAAAAAAATGGGCACGTATTTATCGATGGATATTTACGTGACTGAATACATTTTAGGTGAAGGTGAAAAAGCCGGTATTTTAGAAGAATCTCTAGCCAAAGAACGCACTGTCGGTAAACGTCAACGTGATAATTTTACCAAGGCGCTCAATGCAGGTGTAAAAATGGTGTTTGGCTCTGACGCAGGTGTCTATCCGCATGGTGATAACGCTCGTCAATTATCACGCATGGTACGTTTTGGCATGACGCCGATGCAGGCAATTCAAGCTGCGACCATTCACTCTGCTGATTTATTGGGCAAAGCCAAGCTCATCGGTAGTGTAAGTGAAGGCAAGTTAGCTGATATCATTGCGGTTAAAGGTGATGTGATGGCAGATATGACGCTGTTAGAACATGTCCAAGTAGTGATTAAAGATGGCGTGATAGTAAAAAAATAACAACTTTACTATTCCGATTTGATAACTGATTTGTCAAGTGGTCGGGCTTGCTATTGTAAGCCTGACTTGAAACAATAGACATAGCTGAAATAAGAGTAAAATAAACAAGATGTTATCACTCAACCGACTCTCTTTTGATAATTTTAAAGGCGACATGCTTGGCGGATTAACTGCCGCAATTGTTTCCCTTCCCTTAGCACTCACATTCGGTGTGGCTTCTGGTGCTGGCGCTGAAGCCGGCTTGTATGGTGCTATCATTATTGGTTTGTTCGCCTCATTATTTGGTGGCACCGCTACGCTAATTTCAGAACCAACCGGTCCAATGACGGTTGTGATGACTGCCGTCGTTACCTCTTTGATCGCAGCCGATCCCGAAAACGGGATGGCAATGGCATTTACCGTTGTCATGCTCGCGGGCTTATTTCAAATCTTATTTGGGGTATTAAAGCTCGGCAAATACATTACATTAATGCCCTATTCGGTTGTATCGGGTTTTATGTCTGGGATCGGATTGATCCTAATCATCTTACAACTCGCCCCTGCTTTAGGCCAAAGCTCACCAGGTGGCGGTGTTATCGGTACCTTAATGGCGTTACCGACGTTACTCACTAATACGGTAACAATTGAAATGGCTTTATTTGCCATGACGTTGTTTATATTATTTTTTACTCCAGCCAAAATTAAAAAGAACATCCCACCCCAGCTCATTGCATTGATATTGATTAGTATCGTGTCTGTGATCGCTATTGGTGGTGAACCGATCCAACGCATCGGTGCGATTGATGTCTCTCTGCCTAATATGGTATTGCCGAACTTTACCCAAGAGCAAGTGCGCGTTATGTTACTAGATGCATTAGTGCTCGGGATGTTGGGGTGTATTGACTCTATGTTAACGTCTGTTATTGCTGATAACCTGACACGTACCGAACACAAATCGAACAAAGAATTAATTGGTCAAGGTTTAGGTAATATTATGTCCGGTTTGTTTGGTGGTTTACCGGGTGCAGGTGCCACTATGGGTACCGTGGTTAATATTCAATCTGGCGGTCGTACCGCATTATCGGGAGTGGTTCGCGTAGTCGTATTAATTGTTGCTGTATTTGGTGCTGCATCGTTAATCGAAATGATACCTTTGGCGGTATTAGCGGGTATCGCGGTTAAAGTAGGTGTCGACATCCTCGATTGGAGCTTCATTAAGCGCGCTCACCGCGTCTCTCGCCACTCTACTGTTATCATGTATGCTGTTTTACTGTTAACTGTATTTGTCGACCTGATCGTCGCTGTGGGTATCGGTGTCTTTATCGCCAATGTCATTACTATAGAAAAGCTTTCTGCGAGTCAATCTAAAAATATCAAAGCGATGTCGGACGTGGATGATAGAAATCCTTTGGATCCCGATCAGCGTAAACTCCTGAATCAAGCTCAAGGTAAAGTATTATTCTTTTATCTTTCTGGAGCAATGATCTTTGGTGTGTCAAAAGCCCTTGCCCGCGAACGCAAAAACATTCAAAACCATGAAGTCGTGATCATTGATTTAAGTGATGTATCTATGCTGGATGATACTATCACCCTGTCGTTAGAAAATGTCATCGAAGAGGCATTAGATCTAGATAAAACGGTCTATGTTGTGGTTAAAACAGCAAAGGCTAAAGAAAAGTTTCAAAACTTAGGATTGCATACCCGTTTACGTGAAGAAGATTTTACTCAATCCAGAACTGCGGCATTAAAAATGGCATTATTGAAAATACAATCGAATAGTTAGATTTTTCGAATACGAAAAAGCCAGCTTTTTGTTTACACAACAAATTAAACTGGCTCAATAAACTGCCAACAACGAAGACCTAAATGTATTGTACTTCGAGAATTTCGAACTCAACCATACCTTTAGGCGTGGTTATGTTCGCAACATCATCGACTACTTTACCTATCAAACCACGCGCAATAGGCGAGCCGACAGAAATTAAATTATTTTTAATATCCGCTTCATCATCACCCACAATTTTATAGGTAATTTCTGCATCTGTCTCACAGTTTAACAATCTAACAGTAGTGCCAAAAATCACTTTACCCGTGTTTTCTAACTTAGTAACATCAATCACTTGAGCGTTTGATAATTTACCTTCAATATCTTGGATACGACCTTCACAGAAGCTTTGTTGTTCACGGGCTGCGTGGTATTCAGCATTTTCTTTTAAATCGCCATGCTCACGTGCTGTGGCGATAGAAGCAATGATTTCTGGACGTGTTACTGATTTTAATTCTTTTAATTCAGCACGTAACATTTCTGCACCATGTGCAGTCATTGGATATAGTGTCATAGTCCTTACTCCATTTTCTTGTTTTTACTAATATGTTTACTATGAAAATAACAGGTTAAATACATCAGATAAAAAATGCGCCTATAAAGGCGCACTTTGAATTAACACTGT
>JAQXDG010000014.1 GCA_029251505.1 Glaciecola sp.
GTTAGCTAACTCGACGTTGCTGGTATTGCAGCATGCCATAACTCGTCATCACCGCATAGCCAATGATTAAAGTAAGATAACTGCTTTGATAACCTATTTGCGCGACTACCTGACCAAACAACGGTGGCAAAATTGCACCACCGGCGATTGCCATGATCAGCCAAGCTGAACCACGTGCGGTGTAATCTCCTAAATCAGCTATCGCTAGCGGCCAAATAGTCGGCCACACCATCGCGTTAGCCAAGCCTAATAACGCAATCAGTACCAAAGGATTGGGTAATAATGGGATCCCACTCCAGCCCCATAGGACGTCAGCCATAGCAGTGCTTTGTGCATCTACCACGCTAATCATAATACACAAAACGATACCAATAATACCACTGATACCCAGAACGACAGACTGCGATGCAAGACGCGGTATGCACAGTAAGCCAAGAACATAACCCAGCACCATAAATGCCATAGTATAAGCAGTTAAGGCGGTCACATTTGGCAAACCTAACGATGAGCCATACAAACCAATTGTATCTGCAGCGATCACCTCTACACCAACATAGAAAAACAAGGCGATGACGCCAAATACCAGATGTGGAAAATCGAATAAAGATCGAGATGATTGCGCATTTTTGGGTATCGCTAACGCGGATAGTGGCGATTTTGCCATTGCAAATGCCAGTACCATTACGATGCTTGCTAGGCCTAAATATGGGATAACCATTTGCTCAGCTAATTGACCAATTTGTAATTGTCGCTCAGTATCGGAAAGTAAGGACAGACTAGCTTGGTTTACATCATTAAAGCCGGACAAAACTAATGCCGTAAATAACAACGGCGCCAACACCCCTGCCGCTTTGTTTAAAATCCCCATTACCGCTATACGTGCTGCTGCACTTTCATTAGGCCCGGAAATCACTAAATACGGATTTGAAGCCGTTTGTAAAATGGTGAGACCACTTCCCAAAACAAACTGCGCCAATAAAAATAGAGCAAATGTTTGCCCGAATGCCGCAGGAATAAATAATAATAAGCCGACACTCATTAACGCTAAGCCAAGCACCATCCCTTGTTTTAAGCCAACCTTATCTAAGACAAAGGACATGGGTAATGCCATCACTACATAAGCAATGTAAAAACTCGATGCCACTAATAACGCCTGTGTTTCAGTTAAGTCACAAATGAGCTGTAAATATGGCACTAATGCACCATTGAGCCATGTCACAAAGCCGAAGAGAAAAAATAATCCGCCCAAGATACTGACGGTAACCGCGGTGGAAGGCGATGAGGTATTAGTTGACATATTGACCCTTTACCCAGTGATGGGTGATGATTGGCTGCAGATTCTTTGAAGTTATGTTCGGTAAATCTATCTCAACTGGTGGCAAGGATGAACCTAATAGATTCGCAATATAGCCTACGCGGATCGCGCCTATATCATCTAATCCAAGCCAATTAGATGGGTGTATACTTGCCATCGCAATCGCTTGCTCCCATGTAACATCACAATGACTCAACGTATTACAAACCGCTTGATGCATGGTTAAACATGAGCCAGCAAGACTACCATCCGGCGTGGTAAGCTTACCTCCGGTACGAGTTATCGATAAATCGAAATAGGGTAAGCTATCAACATCTGCGCCAACATGCCCCATTGCATCAGTCACCAGCACACTATATGCAAGACCTTTTGCATGAATTGCCGCTTGAATTGAGGCTGGGTGCACATGATGTAGATCCATAATCATCCCAGCATAAGTGTGTTGATTGCTTAATGCAGCACCAAGTACACCCGGTGCTCGTCCAGTAAAACCTGACATTGCGTTAAATAGATGCGTAAAACCAGAGGCCCCAGCAGCAATTGCCGCTAGAGTGGTATCAATATCAGCATTCGTATGCCCAAGGCTGACGATGACACCTTGTGCAACAAGATCTTGGATCACATCTACCGATACGCTTTCTGGTGCCAAGGTCACTTTTACTTTACCTATATCGGAACGAGTAACGCACTGTAATTCGCGATCAGTGGGTGGACGAATATGCTCAGCTAAATGAATGCCTTTTTTGGCATTAGCCAACCAAGGCCCTTCAAAATGTACGCCTAAAATATGTGTGTTAGCCGCACCATATATTTGTGTTTGCTGTGAAATCACCGCAGCAGTACTATCAGCCATTCTCTCCATCGCATCACTGTGATTAGTGATTAAAGTCGGCAGTAACGCTCCAGTACCATAAGTTTGATGAACCTTTGCAACCGTGAGCAAATCATCTGGAGTAACCTGCTCTCCTAATAAAATCCCACCGCCGCCGTTCACTTGCACATCAATATAACTAGGCGTTAAATATTCAACTTGCCAAGCACTTTGATTTGCCAGTGTGGATGACACATCACACATAATCGACGCAATTTTCGAATGCGTGATAGTCACAATAGTATTTTTGCGCCACTGACCGTCAATCAAGGCATACTCAGCGAATATCGTCGTATCGCTTGCTGTAGCAAATGAGTTCATATCGTTCCTTTTATAAGCTGCCGATTATCGCTGACTTGGCGCGCAAAAAGCATAGCACCAAATTCAGGAGGATGGATACACGGCTTTAGATCGGTCTGTAACAGCGGATGCTGGGGAAAAGATGCTTGTGCAATCGATAAATATGGTTGCATCACGCCACCTAAGTAAAAGACAGGTAATGTGTGATCTTCGCTAACCTGATTAACCAATTCAGTAATATGCCCTAACCCAGATTCAATCATTTGCAATGCTTGAATATCGCCTTGCCGCGCAGCGTTAAATACATATGGAGCAAGTTGAGCAAATTCGTTTGAGTTATAACTAGAATAATATTGCACCGATGTCAAAGGTGCCTTACCGCCGTCCTTGTTTCGCTCCGCGCTAAATGTTTTCACTGTGTGGCTTAATAAAGTAGGTACTGCACAGCCATCATTCACAGCGAGCACGTGCTTCACAGCTTGCACGCCTAGCCATGCTCCAGAGCCATGATCTCCGAGCAACAAGCCATGTCCCCCCACTTGAGTCAATTGCTCATGCTGATAAATCGCACCACATGTTCCTGTACCTGCTATCACAACACCACAAGCTGCGCCTGCATTCGCAGCAAGACTGGCAATGTGTATATCCGATGTAACATGGCAATTAGGATACGTTTGTGCCCAGTGCAATAATCGTTGACGGCCGACAAGATGACTAAACCCAGCACAACCAATTCCGATTGAGACATGCGCTAAAGATCTATCAAGCGTTTGCGACAATTGAGCTAATACATCATCTAACGCGGCCAAGACCCGCTGCACACTCACCCCTAAATTCACCGAAGGCGCCTGTGCCTGTGCAATCAGACTAGTATCAGATGAATAGGCCGTCGCTGTACAACGAGTACCACCAACATCAATACCAATAAAAAGGGTGTCTTTTTGAGTCACAAATTTGTATCCTGAGTTTATACTTATTTTATTCGCAGGTTGAACCGTGCACGTGAATCCACACATAGCGAAACCAATAACCTTATATTCAATGGGTTGGCGTATAATTGCAAGCGTGTTTATATTGAGCTTGGCCGCTACCGCTCCTTTGAGTGCGCAAATCATCATTGATGATGAAGCACTCAAGCAAGCACAAGCTGCTGAAGGACTCGGTATTTCTAATAGTGAATTAGGTCAAGTTACTCAATTATTACAATTGGCCAACGGCGATTTGGCTGATTTAGAAGGGCTTTTGAGTGGTGAATTAGGCGGTTCTAAACAAATTAAAGATAAGCTTTTAGACAAACTTAAAGGCAAGCTCTTCTCAGACTAGGCAAAGGTCGTTAAACCCTTTACAATACCTTAAATTAATAAGGGGGTTTGTTGTGTGGCAAAATAAAATCATTTTAGTGATATTAGTAGCATTGCTCTTTGCATTGCAATATCGCTTATGGTTTGGCAAACGCAGTATTCCTGATTACTTAGCATTACAACAGGAAGTTGAACAGCGACAAAAACAAAACGCCAATTTGTTACAACGAAATAAGCTCCTCGCGGCAGACATTAATGATCTCAAAATTGGCTTAGACGCGATAGAAGAACGTGCGCGTAATGAGCTAGGGTTAATTAAAGAAGGCGAAACGTTTTACCGGATTATCCCCAAGAGTACTAATTAATATTAACCATGCTAAAACTATGCTAACTACCAACGTATCTCCTATTACCGTTATCGTGCCAGCAGCAGGCATTGGCTCTCGTATGGCCGCAGCTACCGCCAAGCAATATTTAACGCTTGGTAGTCAAACAGTAATAGCGTATACCTTAGAACTGTTAGTGAGCCACCCTCGTATCAAATCCGTTATCGTTGCGTTACACCCCCAAGACCTGCAGTTTAGCCAACTCTCCATTGCTAATCATCCCAAAATAACGTGTGTAGTTGGTGGTGACGAACGTGTTGATTCAGTCTTAAATGGGTTAGCCACATTGACCGATGATCAATGGGTGATGGTGCATGATGCCGCCAGACCTTGTTTAACGCACACTGATATTGATAAGCTCTTAACCACTATTGATGAACCATCAGCACATGGCGCCATTTTAGCCAAACCGGCTATTGATACGATGAAACAAATACAACGAGGCTCACGGTCTATCGACACCACAATAGATCGTGAGACCTTATGGCACGCTCTCACACCACAGTTATTTAGCGCACATGCACTGCACAATGCTATCGAACAAGCCCAGCAACAAAATCTGACGATTACAGATGAAGCGTCAGCCATGGAACAGGCGGGTTACCGTGTCCAACTCATACCAGGGCAGGCAAGTAACATCAAGATAACGCTGCCAGAAGATCTAGCTTTGGCTGAATTTTATTTAACCCAACAAGGTCGATTGTCATGAATATCCGTATTGGACATGGATTTGATGTCCATAAATTTGGTGGTACTGACCCCCTTATTTTAGCTGGGCAAACTATCTCATATGAAACCGGACTGATTGCTCATTCTGATGGGGATGTAGTATTACATGCTTTATGTGATGCTTTGTTAGGCGCGGTTGCATTGGGTGATATCGGTAAACACTTTCCAGATACCGATGTGGCGTTCAAAGGAGCCGATAGCTCTGTATTATTGCGACATGTGTACACGTTAGTGCAGGAAAAAGGTTATAGCATTGGCAATGCCGATATAACGATTGTGGCCCAAGCCCCAAAAATGGCACCGCACATTGATAGTATGCGGTTACATATTGCGAATGTGCTTACCACCAGCATTAACAATATTAATGTCAAAGCTACCACTACAGAACGTCTAGGATACACCGGACGTAAAGAAGGCATAGCGACACATGCAGTCGTGATAGTGCAAAAAACAATGGATCTTTCCTTATAATGAGTCTTCAGACCGATAGTCTTACTTTTCCACAGTACCCTGATTTAAATTTTGCTTATCAGCATACAGTCCCAACAGCGACAGCCGCATTTAAACGTGAATTAAGCGACTTTAAAGTCAATGAAGTTCTAGGGTTTATGCCCACGGGTATAGGAGAGCATATTTTTGTTCAAGTGGAGAAAACTGGATTAAACACCGCGTATGTTGCAGAGCAATTTGCCAGTTTCACGCAGCTGCCCCTCAGAAATGTGACGTATGCAGGACGTAAAGATAAATTCTCAACATCCACACAATGGTTTGGCATTCATTGCCCTGGGAAAAAAACTTTCGATTGGGATGCGTTTACGCTAGATGGCATTAAGATCTTGCACGTCACTCGCCACGATAAAAAACTACGTACAGGCGTACTCAAACACAATCAATTTATCATCACGCTTCGAGAAGTCAGTGATGTGCCCGCGATTATTAACAAATTAGCTGCCATTAAAGAAACAGGTGTCCCTAATTATTATGGGCAGCAGCGCTTTGGTGAAGTTCGCTTTTTAGATGAACAGCAACAGCAACAAACTAAGGTCGGTGGCAACTTAATCTTAGCCGAGCAGCTGTTTACTGGTGGAAAAATCAAAAACCGTAATAAGCGCTCGGTGGCAATCTCGGCCTTACGTAGTTGGTTATTTAATGTTTGTGTGTCACAACGTATTCAAGCAGGTCTTGATCACACGATTTTAGCCGGTGATGTCGTTATGCTCACTGGTAGCAATAGTTACTTTATCGCCCAAGATAATGAATTAGTCCAATTACAGCAACGCTTGAACGAACATGATATCGACTTATCTGCGCCGTTATGGGGACAAGGTTCAGTAGCAGCTCAACATGTCGCATTGGCATTAGAATCACAATTAGCGACGTCATACCCACAGATATGTGAATCATTAGCACTGCTAGGTCTTAAACAAGAACGTCGAGCTGTGCATTTGTTACCCAAAGATATCACAACACAAATCATCGATGATGCAACATTAACAATCTGTTTTACATTACCCGTTGGGTGTTTTGCTACATCTGTATTGCGAGAGTGTTGCGTGACGCACACCTAACATAGCTCATTTAATAGCGAGCCAGTTCGAGCCGTAAAATCGACATAAGGAACATTGTGAATATATTACTCAGTAACGACGACAGTGCATTTGCCGAAGGCATTCAGGTCTTATACCAAGCTCTGTCAACACAACATAATGTCACCGTTATTGCACCAGACAGAAATTGTTCAGGAGCCAGTAACGCCTTATCTTTGCATCAACCATTACGCTTAACGCAGCTCGAAAATGGTTTTTATTCCGTCAACGGCACCCCCTCTGATTGTGTGCAATTAGGGGTGAATACGCATCAATTTGCCCAGCCTGATATTGTTATTTCAGGGATCAATCACGGCCCGAACCTTGGTGATGATGTTATCTATTCAGGCACCGTTGCCGCAGCAACTGAAGGTCGACATTTAGGCTTCCCAGCCCTTGCAGTCTCAATGGATGGCCATAAAAATTGGCAATTTGAAACGGCTGGCAAAGTACTATTAGCATTACTCGATAAATTATCGTCATTGCCTCTAAACGACCACCAAATTTTAAATATCAACATACCTAATGTCGCCTATGACGAGCTCAATGGTTGGGCGATTACTCGGTTAGGCTCACGGCATAAAGCAGAAAACATGGTCAAAACCCAAGATCCGTTTGGCCGTGATATTTTTTGGTATGGACGTTTAGGCCCAGAACAAGATGCCGGTGAAGGGACTGATTTTTATGCATTAAACCAACGCCAAGTGTCCATTACGCCAATTAGTATTGATATGACCGATCATCAAGGCTTAAAGACATTAACCCAATGGCTAGATGCCACTCAGCCCACGACGTAATTTAGGTACCACACTCATGTTAAGAAAAGCAGTACAACTCATCGATACTATTCGCGCGTTAGGGGTCGATGATGAGCAGGTATTAAATGTGATGGGCAATATTGATCGCACGTTGTTTTTACCGCCCACGTTGTCGCATAAAGCATTTGAAAACAATGCTTTACCCATTGGCCAAGGGCAAACGTTATCACAGCCTTATACCGTCGCTCGAATGAGCGCGATTTTGCGACAACACATGCTCAATCAAGCGATAGTAGAACCAAAGATCCTTGAAATTGGCACCGGATCTGGTTTTCAAACCGCGGTATTAACGCAATTATTTACCCATGTATTTAGTATCGAGCGTATCAAAGCATTACAATTTCAGGCTAGACGACGCCTACAACACCTTGATTGCTATAACTTTTCATTAAAGCATGGCGATGGATGGCAAGGTTGGGCAGCCAAAGGTCCGTTTGATGGAATTATCGTGACCGCAGCCGCCGCCACACTCCCAGAAAAATTACTAACGCAACTGTCTGAGCAGGGTTGTTTGCTGATCCCAGTCGGAGAAACCGAACAGCATCTATACCTATATCAACGTGACGGTGATACCTTTAGCCATCAAATTATTGAAGCAGTGAAATTTGTACCACTAGTTCCAGGAGATCTTCTGTGAAGTTATTTACCCATTTATACGATGCTTGTTTGCGTTGGGCCAAGCATCCTCATGCAGAAAAATATTTAGCCGGTCTCAGTTTTTCTGAATCCGTTATTTTTCCAATTCCTCCAGACGTAATGTTGGCGCCCATGGCTTTGGCTAAACCAGAAAAAGCTTGGTGGTATGCATTTATTTGTACGCTCGCTTCTGTGCTTGGAGGAATGGCAGGTTATCTCTTAGGCTTCTTAGCATTTGATTCATTAATCGCTCCAGTTATTACCAGCATGGGCTATGAAAATAAACTCGCTACAGCAACGACGTGGTTTGAAGCATACGGAGTTTGGGTGGTGTTTATCGCAGGATTTTCCCCGATTCCTTACAAAGTATTCACGATTAGTGCTGGTGTACTAGGCATGTTGTTTATCCCTTTTGTCATCGCATCATTTATTGGTCGTGGCTGTCGTTTTTTCTTAGTCGCTGCACTCATGTATTGGGGGGGTGCTCGAATGGAAGCGAAATTGCGTCAATATGTCGAATTCTTGGGCTGGACGGTCGTTATTCTTGCCGTTATCGCTTACTTACTTGTAAGATAAAACCGATATTATGTTGTTAATATCTCTCAAAATACATCAGCTTTCTCGTCTAGTGCTACTCAGCAGTCTGATTTTACTTACCGCCTGCGCCGGTAGAACTGCGCCTGCACCAGTTATAAAAATTAATACTCAAGTACAAGAAATCAGTCCTTGGGATAGTGCTGACACACACCAAGTTCAAGAAGGTGAAACCCTATATGGGATAGCGTGGCTCTACGGTCTAGATTATCAAATGCTCGCGCAAAACAACAACCTCCAAGAGCCCTTTGCCATAGGGGTAGGACAGAAACTTAATTTAGTCAAGAAAACCATTAAACAAACATCACTTACTGCCGATACAAAAGAAGTCAATGTAAAGACTCCTAACAGAAAGACAGTTGCACAGAATAATAAGTCGGTGTATCGTAATAAGCGTAAATCAGAAACTAAAAAGGTATCTGATTCTATACTACCTGAACGTGTTAAACGTTGGGTTTGGCCGACAAAAGGAACGATTGTTGGTACGTTTTCAACCGCTGAAGCGGGTATTAAAGGCATCGAAATTGCGAACGCCATTGGTACACCGGTCGTCTCAGCAGCCGAGGGTAAAGTCGTTTATAGCGGTAACGCTCTTAGAGGTTATGGAAACCTGGTTATCATTAAGCATACGGACCATTTTTTAAGTGCGTATGCACATAATAATAAAATATTAGTCCAAGAACGAGATATTGTCCAAGCTGGACAGCCAATTGCCGTAATGGGTGACTCGGGAACTAATAGTGCAAAACTCAGATTTGAGATCCGCTACAACGGGAAGTCTCTTGATCCACTGAAATATTTGCCCAAACAAAAATAATAATAAAATATGTAAGTTAGGAGGAGAAGTATAACCATTCCGTTTTAGACAGGAGAAGTGCTAATGGGTCAAAAAAAAGATGATATCGTAGCGTTAGACGCTGCTTCACATATAGCCAAACACGATGCAGCAGTGGATGCGCCATCGCGTCAAAATGTTATTAATACTCAAGGCTTGACGCAAAAGCGTCGTGCTAACAAAAATACTATTAGTGCAATTGATAGTAAATCCTCAAATGAATTGAACAACAACGACTTGTATCCTGATGAGGAAGAAACGACGGCTGAAACCGACGTATTTGATGATTTTAATGTTTCTGAAGATGTCCAAAAAAACTTAGATGCCACCCAATTATATCTAGGGGAAATCGGCTTCTCCCCCCTACTCAGTGCCGAAGAAGAAGTGCTGTATGCACGCAAAGCGTTAAAAGGTGATGAACGTGCCCGTGAACGCATGATCGTGAGTAATTTACGCTTAGTCGTCAAAATTGCACGTCGTTATAAAAACCGTGGTTTAGCATTACTCGATCTTATCGAAGAAGGGAACTTAGGCTTGATCCGTGCGGTTGAAAAATTTGACCCTGAACGCGGTTTTCGTTTTTCAACCTATGCAACATGGTGGATCCGTCAAACTATCGAGCGCGCAATAATGAATCAAACGCGCACAATCCGATTACCAATCCATGTTGTCAAAGAGCTAAACGTATACTTGCGCACCGCACGTAAATTATCTCAAGAATTAGATCATGAACCGACCGCGGAAGAAATTGCCGAGGCATTAGATATTCCAACCGAAGATGTCACCAAAATGCTTCGCCTAAATGAACGGATCACTTCGGTCGATACATCTGCTGGACCTGATAGCGACGGCAAAGCGATGCTTGATGTGATTGCTGATGAAAACAGCTTTGGTCCAGAAGAAGAAGTGCAAGATAACGATATCAAGTCCAGTATTGTGCGCTGGCTGCAAGAGCTTAACCCTAAACAACGCCAAGTACTTGCGCGTCGTTTTGGACTCATGGGTTATGAACCCTCAACGCTCGAAGATGTGGGTGCTGAAATAGGCTTAACCCGAGAGCGTGTTCGTCAAATCCAAGTGGAAGCCTTACGTCGACTCAAAGACATGCTAGGTCATCAAGGCCTCAGTCTTGAAGCTATTTTTACCCAAGTCGAAAACTAACCTTACTTACCTGACCCGCCCATACAATTGGGTGAGGTCGGGATCACATCCACGTTTGCCCATTTTTCTGCAGTATAAGTATGAATGGCCAACGCATGAATATCATTTGCTAGTTCATCAGCCAAAACCTGATTAACCATGCGATGACATACTAGTAAGCGCTTACCTTCAAAATTATCACTAACAATCGTCACCTTAAAATGGCTTTCTGAACCAGGGGCTACATTGTGCATATGGCTTTCATTTTCAACAAACAACGCATGTGGGTTAAACGCTGAAGTGAGTTTATCAATCAGCTGTTGATGTATAGTCATAATGGTCTTATCGCTCTAATGTAATGCTAGTTATTAAAAATATGTCGAAAAGTAAGGTTAATTCTATCATCAATTACCCGTTTTGTTTTATTGATCCCATGCTGCCAATATTGCTGTGTTGTTCCACGCATCACTAATAAGCTACCATGTGCTAAAGGGATTTCATGTTTGATGCCTAATTGTTTATGTTTAAAAATAAATTTTCTTGGTTCACCTAACGTGACGGAAGCAATCACAGGCTGAGCACCTAATTCAGGCTCATCATCACTATGCATCCCCATACTGTCCTGCCCATCTCGATACCAATTGGCTAACACCGAATTGAATGAATGCCCTGTCACTTGTTCGCAATAGTCTTTAATCTGTCTGACAGGTTCAGCCCATTCTACCGGCTGCATTTGTAACCCAGAATAAGTATAAGTTGCAGCAGGATCGCCCATCCAACATTGTAAACGAGGGATTTTTACGTCACGGCCGTAAATTCTGATATAATCTTGAGACCAAGACAGCTTCTGTTTCAGTTGCGCAAAAAATGCATCCGCGTCACTGATACCAAGCCAGTTAGGATAATATTGTACATCAGCATCAACCATTGCGATTTGTGGTGTATCAAATAATTGCATAACAACCTATTACGTATTGAGAAAATTTTGAACATTGATTTTACCCATGCCCGAGGCGCACACCAACTGGTTCGCTATCCTGAAGAACACCAGCATAAATCGTTACAAGCATGGGATGCTGTTGATGAATATATCATATCCTATGTACAAAATAATCATGCTCCGCTACTTGAGTCGATTACCCAAGCCCAACGCGTGGGAATCTTCAATGACGATTTTGGCGCGTTGACCTGTGCGTTTCATCAATTTAATCCTGTGCATATTAGTGATTCTCATGTTTCACAACTCGGTTGTCGTAATAACCTGTTTAAAAATGAACTCGATGTAGATAGTGTTGAGTTTGTTGCCAGCACAGATCAGTTACATTTTCAGTTTGATATTGTTCTCATGCAATTACCAAAAAATTTGGCCTTGTTGGAATATCAATTACACCAACTACGCCAATGTGTGCATAGTGATACTATCATTATTGCAGGTGGAAAACTTCCCGCTGTGACTAAAAATGTGCAGCAGCTCTTCAACCAAATAGTCGGCCCATGCCATACCTCTTTAGCCGTAAAAAAAGCCCGCTTAGTTATCGGTTCTTATGATGCTGAGCTGACTCCCCCAGAGCATAATGAATGGAATTCATGGGAAATTACCAAACCTGATTTAACCTTGAGTCATTTACCCAATGTATTTTCACGCTTGCATTTAGATATTGGCGCGCGCTTTTTAATGCAACATTTGCCTCCTGTTGGTGGTGAGCATGTTGTGGATCTAGGTTGTGGTAATGGCGTCATTGGCTGTAGCGTATTAGCAGAAGCACCCAATGCGCGAATTACGTTTGTTGATGAGTCTTACATGGCTGTAGCCAGTGCTAAACGCAATGTACAAGACAACTTCCCGGAACAGTTTTCCCAATGTGATTTCGTAGTCGCGAATGGTTTAAAAAATGTAGATGTTTCACATGTTGATCTTGTTTTGTGTAACCCACCATTTCATCAGCAACATGCTGTGACCGACCATATCGCGTGGCAAATGTTTAAAGATGCCAAGTTTGTGCTGCGTCATGGTGGCGAACTTCGGATCATTGGCAATCGCCATTTACCTTACGGCAATATGCTACAAAAGCGCTTTGGCGGTTTTACCGTCATCGCAACGAATGCAAAGTTTAGTATTTTGTCGACGTATAAAAGCGCTAAATAAACCCATAATATTACGCCGCTGACACTAACTATTGAGGACCGAATGATGCATCAATCTTTTAAATCACTTATCACGACGATGTGGACGTTGTGTGCATGCGCCATGTTATTTACTGCTGGCAACGTTGATGCCGCTGCGAAAACTCGCACGACTAAAGACGGCTCTCAGATCCAACCTGATAATTATTATCCTAAAGTTAAACTGGTTACGTCGATGGGAGCGTTTGTCGTTGAGCTTGATCGTCGTAAAGCGCCAATCACTGTAAATAATTTTTTAAAATATGTGGATCTGCGCAGTTATGAAGATACGATTTTTCATCGTGTGATCCCTGGATTTGTGGTGCAAGGTGGGGGTTATACTGCTGAGTTTGAACCTAAACCCTCGCTAGGTACTATTTTTAATGAATCGGGCAATGGTCTAAAAAACGAAACCTATACCATCGCCATGGCACGTCAAAATGATCCCCATTCAGCGACCCGTCAGTTTTATTTTAATATGCGAGATACCCCATCATTAGATCCAGGCCGAAATTGGGGCTATACGGTCTTTGGTTATGTCTCTGAAGGCAGTGACATCTTGGATGCGATTAGCGAAGTAGAGACACAATACAGCATGAATTTGCGGGCACCAGATGTGCCTATCGAACCGGTCCTGTTACTTAAAGCTGAAATATTACCTGAAGTCACGTTTAACTAGTCGGTTATTAGTAGAGAAGGACAATTACGCTTTGGGCAATGGAAATGTCAGCGTATCTTCAATCGAATTCAAGTTTTGAGCCAGCATAAAGAGACGATCAACCCCAAGTGCCACACCCGCGCATTCTGGTAAACCATGCTCTAATGCCGCAATAAGGCGTGAATCAGGCACGACTTGCTCCACTCCCAACGCTTCACGTACGGCATTATCCGCAGCAAAACGCCGCGATTGCTCTACCGCGTCAGTTAATTCCCAATAGCCATTTGCAAGCTCTAAGCCTTTGAAATAGACCTCAAAGCGATGAGCATAGCGCGGATCAGCCGCTGTAATTTTAGCCAATGCCGCTTGTGATGCAGGAAAATCAAAGATAAAACACGGACGCTCTTGTCCTATTTTCGGCTCAATGTGAATGTTAAATAACAATTGCAACACATGGTCACGTGATACTTGCTGGATATCATAATGAAAGTCCATCGCTAACGCAGCGATTAACTCGTCGTGAGTTGCCGTATTAATATCTAGTCCGATGTAGTACAAAAATGCCGCGTGATAACTCAGATACTCAGCACTTAAGACATCTAATACATCCATCAACAATGCATCAACTTCTTGCATCAACGCACGATCATCAAAGTCAATGCGATACCACTCTAACATCGTAAATTCAGGATTATGCTGGCGCCCTGCATCCTCATGTCGAAACGCTTTACCCAAATAATAAATACAGCCTGAGCCGCTGGCTAACATGCGTTTCATGGCGTACTCAGGAGAGGTTTGCAAATACAAAGATGTGGTGGATTGACCAAGTGTTAACTGAGTCACAAAATTATCAATATAAGGATCGGTGACGCCTGCGTGACTGAGCACAGGCACATCAACTTCAGTAACATGTTTAGCGGAAAAAAAAGATCGGATACGGGCTAATAATTGCGCACGGAGGTGTAAATTAGCCGGTGTGATTTGCATCTGCCAAGCAGGAAGATCTGCGGGGTGACACCGGCTATTTTTCATACTTAATTGCGCTTATTTGCTAGCGCGGGAAACATACTCGCCACTACGCGTATCCACTTTAATCACTTCACCCGTTTGGATAAATAATGGAACACGTACCACAGCACCAGTTACCAATGTTGCAGGCTTGCCACCGGTACCGGCAGTATCGCCTTTTAGACCTGGATCTGTTTCGGTAATTTCTAGGTCAACGAAGTTTTGCGGCGTCACAACAATCGGTGTGCCATTCCACAATGTAATCGTAAATAAATCATTTTCAACTAACCATTTAACCGTGTCGCCGAGTGCTTTTTCATCAGCCGCAACCTGTTCAAATGTTTCATTGTTCATGAAATGCCAAAATTCACCATCGTTGTATAAGTACGATAATTCAGTATCCATTACATCAGCGCCTTCAACAGACTCACCTGAACGGAACGTTTTTTCTAGGACTTTACCCGAAATCAATTTACGAATTTTAACGCGGTTGAAAGCTTGACCTTTACCTGGTTTAACATATTCGTTTTCTAAAATGTTACATGGTTCGCCATCAAGCATAACTTTTAGTCCTGCTTTGAACTCATTGGTGCTAAAATTCGCCATAATTCCTCTAATATCACTTAATGTTTGGTTTTACGGTGCACAATATACACAAAAACATACACAAAAAACAGAACCCTGTAGACCCTAACTGGCAAAAAGAATTAGCTAATAGCTTTAATTCACCCGAAACCTTGCTAGCGTACCTAGGATTTGATGCTAAAAAGCACACAAAAGACAATCAGGCTCGCAACCTGTTTGCAGTTCGAGTACCCCGTTTTTTCGCTGATCTCATGGCCAAAAACGACCTCAATGACCCCTTACTTAAACAAGTCATGCCCGTTGCGGATGAGTTTGTCGTTGATCCTGATTTTTCAACAGATCCACTTGAAGAACAGCAAAGTTCTGAACAAGGTATGTTGCACAAATATCATAACCGCGTGCTCCTGATGGTGCGTGGGGGCTGCGCGGTGAACTGCCGGTATTGCTTTCGTCGACATTTTCCCTATGCTGAGCATCATAATAACAAAGCCGACTGGCTCGAAGTGTTTAAACAAATTGGATCTGACCCTAATATTGATGAAATTATTCTTTCGGGTGGAGATCCATTGATGGCTAATGATGATTATTTGCTATGGATGCTGCAACAAATAAACCTCATTCCTAGCATTAAACGAGTACGTATTCATTCGCGCCTACCTGTCGTGTTACCGTATCGGATCACTGAACAATTTTTGCACCTATGTCAGCAAGCTCAGCAGCAAATAATCATGGTATTGCATATTAATCATCCACAAGAAATATCCGCTGAGTTAGCAGACAAGGTCGCATTGTTGATTCAAGTCGGTGTGACAGTGTTAAATCAAGCTGTCATGTTACGGGGTATTAATGATTCGACTGACACCCAAATGGCGCTTAACGAAACATTATTTACACATCGGATCCAGCCATACTATTTACATTTATTTGATAAGGTACAAGGTGCAGCACACTTTGCCATCTCGGATGAACGTGCGGTCGCTATTATGCGCGATGTCATAACTAAACAATCAGGCTATATGGTACCTAAACTAGTGCGAGAGATTGGTGGGGAGGCAAGTAAAACACCGGTGGACTTAGGATTATATCGTGAAGCCTAAGACACTAAACGTGAAACACTAAACCTATATGCACTATACATATACATCAATATAATTACCGGATGAGGTAGCAAAATCAGGAATGACATTGGCGCTGCTTGCTGATTCTCCCGCACCTTGGATCAAGGTAATCGCTTGTTGGCCTTGTTGAGCGATCTGATTATTCGACATTTTCGCAGCCGTTACATCAAGCTGCGCTTGGATATTTGGAGATACTGCTTGAGAATCAATGTTCATTTTTTATCCTATCAACGCTGTACACACAATCAGATATCATATTAACGGCACTTTTGTGATAAACTTTAGACATATTTTCAGAAATTCACTCATTATTATATGCAAATTGTTCTCGACAAACTCAAAGATAACCTGCAAATCATTTATCGTAAATCTATCGACGCTGATGCTGCATTAAATCAACTGCAGCAACAAGGCAAAGGTAAATTTGCAACTATTTTCGCAGACAATAGCCCGTTTACAACACGTGCAAAACGTTTTGAACCCTATGTGCAAGAAGTCGCTGGGAATATGGATACGTTTTTAGCGCATGATTTTACTGCCGTGCCTATCAATGATCTACAACCAGAGTTGGTCGTCATCGTGCAACAAATAGAAGCCTTGTTATCAACCTTAGCGCAATTTAAAGCGACGCTTTAAGTATTCGCGAAGTATTAGCCTCTACCCTAGGGTGAACGATACAGCGGCAAACCTGCTAATCGACGTTTGATTTCGGTAATCATCTGTTGGTACTCAGGTGAGTCTACCGTCTTGAAGGTCTGTTTAAACGCATCGGTTTTTAGGCCTTCTGGTAAATCCTTTATATCAGGAAAAAACAAATCTTCGTTAGTTGCAATCGACAAACGACTTTGTGCAGATTTTGCTGTACCCGGGTCAGTCAGATAATCAGCAAACTTGACGCCCGCCTTATCTGCAGCCAAATCAACAAAACTATAGCCACTGCCACTTACGACTCGGTCCATTAATTCTTTGAACTCGCCAATTGCAACGGTCACACCTTGGTCTGAGAGCAACTTAATCGCTGCTGAAAAAATAAAGTGTTGAGATAAATCATTACGATTAGCGAGCTTAGGCATAAAATCGCCATATAATACATCTCTAGCCAATGGTGGCGTCAGCCCTACAAAGTTGGCAAACCTAGAACTCCCAGCGTATATTGCTAATGCAAGAATTGCGGCTTCATTTTCTAAGTGTGCCGTGTCTGGTTGGCTTTGAATCTGTGCTTCAAGCATTAGCTCTCGGATATATGCCGACAAAGACGTGTTATTGGTTTTAGGAATGCTTTGCACATTCATTAAAAAACCAAGGTAATAACTAATTCGGATCTCTTGGCTATTATCGCCACCAAAATCAATGCGCTCTCGGACTAATTTCAACTCAGTTAAAAAATCATGCATAGGCATGATACTTAACACCGCTTGACGTTGACTAAATTTCAGCGTGTCAATTTGAGCTTGGGCTTGTGTTGCAATTTGACTATCGGTATACATATTAACTAGCCAACTGATTGCAGCTAACAAGGTATTTCCTGGTAAATGCACTCGCCCTACAGACAAGTCTGTTATATCGATATCTTGACTACTTGCTAGCTGGATCGAGATATTGACATAACGGGGGGTAAACCACTTATTAAGTAATATACTCATGTGCATTTCACCACCTTGTTGGGTGAAATCTATTGTGCCATTAAACCTGGGCATCGCGCGTTGCATAAAACCGAGTAAACTTTGCGCCTGAGCCTGAGTTACTGCAACATGATGTCCGACATGCCGTTCTTTAAATATTTTCGACAAGTCGTAAATAAGCTCATTGACGCTTTGCGCTTGATCAACTTGCTGCGCAGAAGACACAGACACTAGTGGCTGCTTTTGCAACAGTAAAAAATGCACACATAACAAAATAACCGCAATAAATGCGGCTATTTTTAATAAAAACGATATTAGGGTATTAATAAGGACCATTCACTATAGCGGTATTACTAAGCGTAGTTTGCCATACTTGGCTTGCTTTGACATAATAAATTACATCTCCTATGACCACTGCTCGGTCTTCCCATGCGCCATAATACTGATTTTGTTTATTAGGCGTTGTCACACGTAAATCATTACTCATGCTAGCATTGCCAGTAAGATCAACTTGAAACAGTTCTAAGCGGTTATCTTCACCCCAAATATTATTCGTCATGGTCCAGCTTTGCATTGGCATAGCAAATAAGAACGCCGTATCCGATTGCGGCAAATATGTCAGTGCATGGTAATCAAATTCTGCCGGCGAGTAACCATTGGCAAAGATATATTCATCGACAATACGCGGCGAGCCAGAGACATCAAACAACGCAACTTTTGCACCCAATTCGTCTGCACCCGATAATGCAGGCGGTTGATCAAACCCACCGACTGGGACATTTTGACCAATCCCTAAAATGAAATTTTCGTTGATGGGATGCAGATATGATGAGTATCCTGGCATTTCTAGTTCACCTGTCACCATCGGCATACTTGGATTAGACACATCAATCACATATAGCGGATCAATTTGCTCAAACGTAACCATGTAGGCGGTATCACCAAAATACCGTACGGCTCGAATATCTTCATTGGGCTTGCCTAGTTCAGCAGGCGCATTAGCATTTGGCAGTGAAGCCACTACATTGAGCTGATTATTTTGCGCTGTTAGCGAGACGATATGTAATGCATGGTCAAAACGATCAGATGCATCATTACCCATAAACTCCGTAGTCACCGCTCGTAAATGGCTGTCAGTAGCACTTAAGCGCAAATTAGGTAAAGACCAGCCTAACGTGCCTGCCAACTCAACTGTACCATTATAAATAAACTGGTCAGTTGCCAAGGCAAAATGGTGCACTACGGTGTATTGATTAAGCATTTCACCAACATCAGTATATTGGGTTGTATTACCATGCACAAAAACTGCATCGGTGGTCACATATACGTCGTCATATTGTCCGTTGACACATTTTACTGAACGCTGGGTAGGATCATCTAAGTCGATCATCGTTAAGATAATCATCCCACGAGTACTATCAAGTGCTGTCGCATTTTCTGGAATATAACAATCTTGTGGTGCAAATAACGGTTGGCTCGCTGAGACTGATTCAGGATCTGTACTGACAGTCACCGAAGGGATCAGGTCATTGAACGGCGTTTCTTGGATCGTGTTATAACCTGCAAGTCTTTGTGCGTCCGTATTACCCAAACCATTAAAAGTGGGAATGCTTGGCATGTATGAGCTTACCAATAATAATTGGTTGTCGATGCGCTTAGAGCTCACCAAGTATCCATCGACCGTAATTTGATTGGTCAAGACTGGTTCTGCAGTGTTATTCATCGCAAATAACTCAATCATGAACTGACTCTGACCACCCCACCAAATACCATCATTAGCGGAATAATCATTGCTTTCATAACCTTCACCTACGACGACCAATTGATCGTCATGCAAGTACATCCCTCTTAAATACGTATAATTCATGGCGTCATTTTCTAACACAACGATAGTTGATTGCTCTTGTAAACTATCGTCCGGTTGCTTGGCTAATACACGTATTTGTGTATTCAAATCTTGCACCTGCGGCATGGGCGACAATCCATTAATATCGGGTATCTTGGCATTCGTAATAGCCTGAATATTTCGCTCAACCACATACAAATGCTGGCCATCAAATTTCATGATATCCATTTCGTCCACTCCGATTTCTTGAGTAATCGTTTGCGAAAAAGACTCACTAATAGGCGTCGCTAAACTATCGGATTGCGCAATCGAAGGTGAAGCAGGGGTGTTCACTCGAGTATTGTGATCATAATTGGCAAAAATGCCATTTTTTACTGATTGAGAAAATGATTCACTATTTGCAGGCTTTAATTTAGCACCGGTAAGTTTTGGAGCAATGATTTGAGGAACACTGGGGTCAATGGTTTCATCTATCACTGGAGGCACAGGATCAGCTTTGCTGCCACCACATCCATAAAGGATAAGCATACATACTGTTAGCGCTACGCATTGATATATTGTTTTATGATTGTTCATCTGTCGTTCCTTTTCTCAATTATCTTCCGCTTAATCTTATCTTAACTTCTTGGTTACTCATAAATAAATTTAAGACTATATTATGTTGTATTGGTCTACTTTTTGCCTTTTCAACAGGATTCGCAACAGAACTAACGACTAAACTAACGACTGAACAGCCCCATCGACCAAACGAGTATGATCAGTACCATTCAAAAAGTGATGTTTGTTTTTACTGAATAAGACATTACTATAGTTAAAAATAATTAGAAAATTTACTATGCGTATATCTCAATTAGGTTGGTGTTCATTATTACTATTAGGGCTCATTGGCTGCGGCGGCGGTTCAGGAAGTACTAATACCCCCTCACAACCAAGTCAGCCGACTCAACCGGTCAATACCGCGCCAAATATCGACAGTTTAGCTGTACGTAGTATCAACACTAACGGCCAAGTGAGTGTGTCGTGGCGTGTAAGTGATAGCCAGCAAACTAACCTTAGTTGTAGCGTTGCGGTTACCGGTGCGATCACGATTGAGCACGCGATAACTAACTGCGTAACAACCACTCAATATACGTTTACCGTTCCCGAAAACGGGACTTACCTAGCGGCACTGAGTGTGTCTGATGGAGAGCTCAGTAATACTGGTTCATTAAGCATCCCAGTGTCGAGTATCCCTGCCTCGACACCACCCGAAACCACTCCTCCTGTAACAACGCCTCCTGCTGCGCAAACGATGATGAAAATTCATTTTTTGCATACATCAGAACAATATGCGGTTTGGGGTTTGCATTTATGGGGTAATGCGATTGCACCTCAAGACGTCACAACATGGCAAAATGCCCGACCATTAACGAGAGTTGAAGCCGACTACGCCATCTTTGAAGTGCCGATTGTTGATGGCAGTGAATATTTTAATTTTATTGTGCATTTTGGCGATATTAAAAGCCCTGCTTATGATTTACGCGTGATCCCGGATGATTTTGGGACTCAAGTATGGGTTGTCCAAGATACCGCCGTGAATATTACAGGGGCTAACGCCGAACCTTTTGCCGATGAAGCGAGTGCTCGAGCTGCGTTTAATGCCCTCGAAGCTTCAATTGGAAATGCATCCGACGCCATTGATTTGAGCCCTGTCAGTGTTGCAGTCCCTAACTCTACATTACCGGACAATTGGCAGAGCAATGCGAACTTTATGGAAATATATGTACGTGGATACAAAGACTCCGATGGTGATGGCATCGGTGATCTCAACGGCTTAACTGAACAACTCGATTATTTACAGGCCCTGGGTGTTACAGGTTTATGGTTAATGCCCATTATGGAAAGTTCAGATAATGATCATGGTTACGAAACTCAAGATTACCGAGGAATTGAAACAGATTATGGCTCAATGGCGGATTTTGAACGTTTACTAGAACAAGCCCATCAACGCGGTATCGCTATCGTCATTGATTATTTGATTAACCATGCAAGTTATCTTAACCCTGTCTTTTTAGATTCTGCATCCAGTCCGAATCATGTAAAACGTGATTGGTTTGTGTGGCGCGATGTCGCCCCTAATAATTGGTCGTTATGGGGTGGAAATCCATGGCGCACAGGAATAACAGGGAATTTCTATGGGGCATTTACCTCCCGCATGCCTGACTTTAATTTACTCAACCCTGAAGTCATTGCTTTTCATCAATCTAATCTCGCTTTTTGGCTCAATAAAGGTGTGGATGGATTTCGTTTTGATGCCGTCGGGGTATTAGTCGAAAATGGTCCCGGCGCATTAGAAAACCAATCACAAAATCACACCGTCATGCGCGCAATGCGTGACGTCATTACGCAATACCCTCATGCATACATGGTCTGTGAATCACCCAGTAGCTATCAACAATTCGCTCAAGATAGCTCATGTGGCAAAGCGTTTCACTTTAGTGCGGGACACCGTATTTTAGAATCAGTTAAAGCCGGCCGCGTCGTGTCAGGGTTAATTCCTATCATAGAGGATGATAACTTAGCGAATATGCCATTGATTTTAGCTAATCATGATTATTTTGCGGGTGATCGTATTGCCAACCAGTTGAATTATAACCTAACACAATATCGTCTGGCCGCAGCAACTTATATATTGTTATCAGCTAATCCGTTTACGTATTATGGCGAAGAAATTGGTATGGCAGCAGGATCTAATTTACAAGCCGATGCATCGTTGCGGACACCGATGAGCTGGACCAATGATTCGGTGACCGCCGGTTTCACTTCTGGTAATGCACCATTTAGAAGATTATCCGCTAACTCAACCACGAATAATGTGGCTGCACAACTCAATGACAGTGATAGCTTATATGCTTTTTACCAAAGACTGTATGCGCTGCGCCAGGCCTATCCTGAGATTGCAACAGGGACTAAAACCGCATTAAGTCAACCCAATGATGAAATACTTGTATGGAAGACACAATCAGGGGACACAACCGTAGTCATCGCAATAAATTTACGAACTCAAACGGGAATAAACCACAATATTAATGTCGGGATGACCAATGTTAGTTTTAGTAATCTGTATGACTCAACAAACGTTAATACAAATACGCTGGTCAGTGATAGTAGCGGTCAACTATTACTAAGTTTAGCCGCACATGGTGTTCAAGTGTGGATTAATTAACCGTAAAGTACGACACCCATAAACGGCATCTATACAGATTGCAGCACAGTCCACTGTACTTCACATTGTGCATCAGGCATTGCCACATAGATAGATTGTTCAGTGATCGTCAATGATAACGACATGGTCCGTTGCAGTGATTGACTAAGGGCTTGGATTTGCGCCCATTCAAACTGCCTGACATTGATAGGTAAACGACTCAATTCAGCTTCGCTTTGTCGCCACCACACATCAGATTTAGAATTAAAACTATAAATGTAAGCTTGCTTTGCTAAACGACTCGCTTTTTTAGCTCGTTCGCCGCTAGGCTCGCCCATATCGATTGATAAATGCAATACATCATCCAAGTCACGCAGCCAAATATCAGGCTCATCTGGAGAGCTTAAGCCTTTGGTAAACACCATCAGATGTTCAGGATCATCAGCGCCATGCAAGCAAAACGCCATTAAACGCGCCATCATTCGCTCTGCGGTTTCTGACGGATGCTGAGCGACAGTCAAATTTAACGTCTCATAATAATGCTGATTTAAATCAGAAATGGCGATCGAAAATTTATAAATAGTAGGCTTGAGTGCCATGTGTGATTCATCCTTTACAGATAGTAGTCATTGCTATTGCGGAGCGAAATAGAACTAAGCTTTGAGCGGTGGAGTGAGTTGTGCGGGATAAAAGCTGAGAAATGTTACTCAACTTGAGCCATATTCCCTTTACCTTCTAGCCATACTTTGCGATCGCCTGAGCGTTTTTTAGCAAGCAGCATATCCATTATTTCGAGCATATCATCAGCATCATCAATAGTGAGTTGCACTAAGCGACGGGTATTAGGATCCATCGTCGTTTCTCGCAGTTGTAGCGGATTCATTTCACCCAGACCTTTAAAGCGTTGAACGTTGACTTTACCGCGTTTTTTCTCCGCTTCGATACGATCTAAAATACCCTGCTTTTCACTTTCATCCAGCGCATAATAGACTTCTTTGCCAATATCGATACGAAACAACGGCGGCATTGCCACATACACATGACCTTCGTTTACTAACGTTCTAAAGTGTCTTACAAACAATGCGCACAACAAGGTCGCTATGTGCAATCCATCGGAATCGGCATCCGCCAGAATACAAATTTTACCATAACGTAAACCAGATAAATCTTCACTGTCAGGATCAATGCCTAATGCTACTGAAATATCGTGGATCTCTTGAGATGCTAGGACTTGCGACGAATCCACTTCCCATGAATTAAGGATCTTACCTCGTAGCGGCATGATGGCTTGAATTTCACGATCACGTGCTTGTTTCGCTGAACCACCAGCTGAATCACCTTCCACCAAAAACAACTCTGAACGGCTATTATCTTGTGAAGAACAATCGGTTAACTTACCAGGAAGGGCTGGACCTTGAGTGACTTTTTTACGCGCGACTTTTTTGGTCTGACGCAAGCGTTTTTGAGCATTATTAATACACATATCTGCCATCAATTCAGCAATATCTGTATGTTGATTAAGCCATAAACTAAATGAATCTTTGACGATCCCAGAAACAAAGGCAGCAGCTTGACGTGACGACAAACGTTCTTTGGTTTGACCCGCAAATTGTGGATCTTGCATTTTAGTCGATAGCACGTAACTACAACGCTCCCAAATATCATCAGGAGTCAGTTTAACGCCACGCGGTAGTAAGTTTCTGAATTCACAAAACTCACGCATCGATTCTAACAAGCCTTGTCTCAATCCGTTAACGTGTGTCCCACCTTGCGCTGTAGGTATCAGGTTGACATACGATTCAGCGATCATATCTCCGCCTTCAGGGAGCCACATGACCGCCCAATCGGCGGCTTCATGATTACCCGAAAATTTACCGACAAAAGGTTCATCATTGGGTAATGTTTCAAATTCTTTAACTGAATCATACAAGTAATCGCGTAAGCCATCTTCGAAATACCACTCAGTCGTTTCTTTGCTAATTTTGTTATCAAAACGAATGCGTAAACCGGGGCATAATACGGCTTTCGCACGTAACACATGCAGAAGTTGGCGAACCGAAAAGTTACCTGAATCAAAATAACTAACATCCGGCCAAAAATGTACACTGGTGCCGGTATTACGTTTACCACAAGTATCGATGACTGCTAGCTCAGAAATCTTATCACCATTAGCAAACACAATTTGATGTACTTCACCATTTCGGCGAATAGTCACTTCAACACGCGTTGACAAGGCATTGACTACCGAGATACCGACGCCGTGCAAACCACCTGAAAACTCATAGTTTTTATTTGAAAATTTACCACCAGCATGCAGCTTGGTCATAATCAATTCGACCCCAGAGATTTTTTCTTCTGGGTGAATATCCACCGGCATACCTCGACCATCATCAATAACTTCTAATGATTGGTCTTCATGCAAAATAACTTTAATCGTTGAGGCATGCCCTGCTAACGCTTCATCCACAGAGTTATCTATGACTTCTTGGCTGAGATGGTTAGGACGGGTGGTGTCGGTGTACATGCCCGGACGGCGTTTGACCGGATCGAGTCCATTTAGGACTTCAATGGCATCTGAATTATATTGCTCTGACATGTAACACTACGCCTTGGTGGTTGTTACGCATCACACGTATGCCGTGTGGGTAACAGAATTATTATCTCGCGATATTACCAAGTACGTTACTATTGAGCAAACCTTTCACACGCTAAAAACTGACAAATCGCAGGTAATTCACGGCTAAAATCTTGATAGGCGTGGTCACCACCTGCACGAATGCGTAAATCACTTTCTTTGTACAAGGTCTCTGCAAGGCGATAATTGAGCACTTCATCACCGGTTTGCAACCATACTTGAAATTGTTTAGGAGCACTTAACTGAGTAATATTGCGTTGTTCAATTGCATCAATATCAGCATGGGTTAACGTAAATTGTTCTTTGCTGTAAGGGTTAACATGCTCCCCCAAGTACTCAGGAAAAAGTCGATGAGGCGCGACCGCAGGATTAATTAGTACCGCTTTGGCTGAATACTCAGATGAACTGACTTTTTCGACTAAATGCGTCGCTAAAAATCCCCCCATTGAACTGCCAACTACTCCTAATAACTGCTCACCATAGGTATGTTGTAGAGCAGTAAATCGCGTTATCGTTTGTTCCACTGCCTTAGCCGGCACCCCAGACAACACCGGCATATGCAGTTGAATATGCGGAAAATGCTGCGCAACGTAATGTCGCATATCTTGAGCTTTGGCAGACATCGGAGAGCTTAAAAAACCATGTAAATACAGAATGTGTGCTTGTGGAAAACTCATTGTTTTTGCGCCGCTCGTTTATTGTGATACGCCACACAAAATTGCAGCCATTCGGATAAAAAAACATTAACCATGAACTTTTCATTTTTTTGATGCATGTGCAAATTAGGATATTCGTAACTCGCCTTTAGATGTCCAATATGCTGACAACTAATGACCTCGGCAGATTTGGCATCGTGGTACAAACGTACTGTCATTGAAGGCTTCATAAAATTAGGTAGTTGTTCTGCGATTTGTTTGACTTCAACGGTCGTGGTGTACCGTGCACAATCGACAATCGTGATCGAATAACTCAATAACGCCTCAACACAAAAATCATAAGATAATGCTGCTGTATCACAATCCGGCAATAAGCGCATAAAGCGCGCATAATTGTGATCCCCAATCGCTAACAGACTGGGTAAATGGGGGACGTACTTTTTTTTATACTGAATACTCACTGCCAATCCGCTATGATTTTTTGTTTATTTAAAAAGAAATATTGTAGTGCAATAATCGCCGCAGCGTTATCTATTCGACCAGATTCAAGCCATTGTTTTGCGGTTTGTTCTGGCACTCGATGGACTAAAATGTCTTCAGACTCGTGCTCAACGCCATGAATGCCATCCGCCTGAGTTGCGTCGGTTTTAGCCATAAAAATATGCAATCGCTCGGTAGTGCCTCCTGGGCTCGATAAGTAACTGCAGGCTTTAGTTAAATGGCTTAAATGAATACCCGCTTCTTCATGGGCTTCTTTATGACAGATATCTTCAGCGCTGTAGCCGTCATCAATCATGCCGGCAATGACTTCCATTAACCACGGTGAATCAGATGTAGCCATCGCACCTAATCGAAACTGCTCTATTAATACAAATTCTTGTGTATTTGGATCATAAGGGAGTAATGCGACGGCATGCCCACGTTCAAACATTTCTCGGGTCACAACATCAGACCAACCACCTGAAAATAACTTATGTTTGACTGTATACTGCACCATTTTAAAAAAACCGTCGTATAATTTAGTTGTGGTTAATACTTTAACGTCTTGGTTGCTAAACTGAGGTCTAATTGACATAATTTCCCTAATTGATAAATATACGATTACATTCTGTTACACATAACCCTATTTCGTAACGTGATAAGTATATATGTATCCGCTTGAATTTCTTACAATCACGGTATACAAATGCATATACTAGAAACAATAATTGTTTCATTTTAACTCTTTTAAGGCAGCAATATGAAAAAAACACTGTTAAGTGTCATCATAAGTATAGGATTTACTGGCTCACTACATGCCCAAGATTTATCGGCGATTTATCAACAAGCGTTAGATAAAGACCCTGTAGTTAACCGCGCAAAAGCATTGCGAGATGTATCACTTGAGGGTGTGACGTTAGCACGAGCTCCTTTATTACCGCAAGTGTCAGGCTCAATTGGCTACACAATGTCTGACTCTGATAATGTCGATACCGACACATTAAACTATCGGGTCGGTTTATCCATGTCGTTGTATGACCATGCACAATGGATTGGCATGGATCGCGCTGAAAAAGTTGCACTACAAGCCGAATCGTCTTATTCCGCCACTTTGCAAAACTTGATAGTGCGGGTCGTCGATGCGTATCTGAATATTTTACGCGCCAATGATAATGTTGAATTTGTGCAAGCAGAAAAGCGTGCCATAGAACGTCAACTAGAACAAACTAAGCAACGATTTGAAGTGGGCTTAATCGCCATTACTGATGTGCATGAGGCACAAGCTAACTTCGATACCACAATAGCTCAAGAAATTGTTGCCCGCAATACCCTCGAACTACGCAAAGAACAGCTACGTGAAATTACTGGGTTGTATTATGACCAAGTTAACACGTTAAATACGACGACATTTGCTGCGCAAGCGCCTGCGCCTGAAACGGTCGAGGCATGGTTAGATTTGGCACAAATGAACAACTTGGATTTACAAGCACAGCGCTTTGCCGTTGATATCGCCAAAGCCGACATTGATAGTAACAAGGCCGGACATCTACCAACACTGGGCTTATCTGGGTCATTGAGTCGTTCTGATTTTGACCGAGATGGTGTGGATGGTGATTCGGATACCAGCAGCTTAGGTATTACGTTAAGTGTGCCTATTTATAGTGGCGGCGCAACAACATCTCGTACTGCACAATCTCGCTCACGTTTTGTAGCGGAAAGTGAAACACTTGAACAAACCTATCGCGGTACGGTGCGTAATGTCCGTAATTCGTTTAATGACATTTCAGCTAACATGTCTACTATCAAAGCGTTTGAACAAGCGGTTATCTCAGCAGAGTCAGCCTTACGTGCGACTGAAGAAGGGTTTGATGTGGGGATCAGAACGATTGTTGATGTACTTAACTCAACACGTAATTTGTTTAACGCACGTAAAAACTTAGCCAATGCTCGTTATGATTTTATCACTGCTGTGATTAGTCTGAAACGCGCTGCGGGTACGTTGACTGTTGCAGACATCGAAACCCTAAATAAAGGCCTTCAAGCGTCTAACTAGTCAACCTTTGATGCTCTTACTATGGCGAGCGGTGTCTCTCACTCGCCATGGTCGATTATCTAGGTTGTGCTTGCTGAGCAAGTAACAATGCTTTGATTTCACCAATCTCACTTTGCAATTCACTGATTTGCGCATGTAGCTCTGCGTTGACTTCTTTATTACTAATATCTTGCAACTCAGGGTGGGTAGCAGCCTCTTCTTCGCGTATTTCTCGTTGCTCTTGCTCCATGACATTAATGACAATTCCGATCACCATATTCAAAAATGCAAACGCGGTTAAGAAAATAAACGTCATGTAATAAATCCATGAAAATCCGTAGACTTCTTGGGTTTCGTACATGATATCCGTCCAATCTTCAAACGTCATTACACGGAACAAAGTCAACATCGCGATGGCAATATTACCCCACAACACCTCGTTAATCGGGGCAAATAAGTAGCTACCCATGGCTGCGTATATATAAAAGATAATAAACATGAGCAACACGACATAGCCCATTTTTGGCATCGCTTTGAGCAGCGAGTTAATCAATAATCGTAACTCAGGAATGATTGAAATCATTCGTAAGACTCTAAATACTCGGATCAAACGCGCCAACAAGGCCATTTCAGACTCATTAACCGGGACTAAACTGATGACCACGACAAGAGTATCGAAAATATTCCAACCGGATTTTAAGAAATCTTTTTTCCTCGGCTCAGCAACAAAGCGGATGATAATTTCGCATAAGAAAAATATCGTAATCGCTCTGTCCATGATCTTGGTGATCAACAACGCGGTGTCAGATAGAGGAAAGGTTTTTGCGCCAATTTCTAAGGCGGAGATAATGATGACCGTGATCACCACCATCTCAAAAATGCGATTGTGACGTAACGCCGACAACGCAGCAACGAGAGTTGTGTACATAATATTTATAAAATCGGTAAGTTAATTAAAGCTTTTTTTGCCAAAATTCTGCAACACCTGCACCAGGAGACAGTTCATAAGGGACAAACCCCACATCCTGATACGCTTTGCGCGCTGGAGCGTTGTTTTGTAATACCTCTAGTGTTATTTTACATGCATTACGTGTTAGTGCACGCTTTTCTACTTCCGCTAATAACGCTTTGCCAATACCTTGATAGCGATGTGATGCAACCACTACCAAGTCATGCACATTGACCAACTCTTTAGCTGCAAAGGTAGAAAATCCAACAAAACAATTCGCTAAGCCTATTGGTGTATCATCGGCATATGCAAGCACCGTGAATGCATCATCACGTGATGCTAAAATCGCCGGTAATTGCGCTAAAATAGTTGGCTCGATAGCGGCATTGCCACCCATCGGATCTTGCGCATACGCATCCATTAAAAAAATGAGTGCTTGTGCATGCTCAGGCTGAGTAAAATCTGCGGTAACAAAATTAATCATTTAAATATTATACTTCGCTTTGATAACTGCAATCCGTTGTTGTGAATTTCGCTCTTGCCACTGCCTTGACTCAAGCTTGCGTTTGGCTAACAAACGATTATCCGCCAAAATTAACGTTTCTATGTAATTTAAGAATATCACTTCGTTCGGCATTGTATCACTGACAACACTATTGTATAACGTTAATGCTTCATCATACTGCTCTTGAGCATTATATACTTGCGCAAGCGTATCCACCACCGCTGCGTTATCTGGTTGAATCGCCATTGCCTGCTTTGCATACCCCTCAGCTTTAGCAAGCTCATCTTGTTCATATAGTAAATACGCTAAGTTGTTTAACGCTACAAAATTATTAGGCTGCTGCGCAACTAGGCTCGTGTAAATCGTAATAGATTTTTGTGGTGTTGATTTCATCGAACGCTCAGCCAAAAGCAGGTTTGCCACCGTATCATTGGGGCTCGCCGCGACATGTTTATTTAATAGCACTAACGCATCGGCAGGACGATTCGCCCCATCCAATGCTTTAATCAATGTCAGTAAATTACGACGATTGCCACGAGTGGCATACGCAATTTGCGCTGGCTTAACCGCCGCTTTAGGATTGTTTTCTTGAATCAATAACACTGCATTAATGGCTTCAACATCCGGTAAGGCTTTTACTTCATTACTCAACGTATTATATAAGTTGCGAGCCGTACGTGTGTCATTAGTTTGGGCTAAAAATTGTAACTCCATGATTTTAATCGGGAGCTGTTCACGTAACATAGGTTTAGATTTAATTAATGCCAATCCATCTGCAAATTCACTTTTTACAACGTGGACGACTAATCGTCCGATGACAGCATCATAACTGTTCGGAAACGCATCAAGCCATTGCGTGTAATGTTCTTGCGCAAGATTCACTTTATCACTCGCCACTAATGCTTGACCTTTAGTTTGCCAATAGCCGTTTGAATTCAAATCAATTGCATTGGGCTGAGATAATACACTCAATGCTTGGTCGTAGTGGCCTTCAGAATTCAAAATTATGGCTTTCAGGATGTACATAGCCGGCGTTGGCTCTGCAGCAATCGCTTTATCAAGATAGGTAACTATATCGCTTAGCCCTGTTTGTTCGGTGTCTATTTGATTGTGCAACACGTAATACATCATCAGCGCTGGTTCAAAAGCAGGTTTTAACTCTAACACTTTTTTCGTGCGAGCTATCGCTGCTGAGTAGTCTTTTTGACGAGCTAAAATACGCACCAATGACATATTGGGAATAGGATCATCTGGCGCTAGTTGTAAGGCTTTTTCTAACGCCATTTGTGCACGCGCATAATCACTCGTGGCAACTGCTGCTTCAGCTTCCAACACATAAGCTTTCGGCTCATCTGGCATCATTTTTTGCCAGCTTTGTGATAACGTTAAGGCTTTATCATAATCACGATTAGCTAGATAAGCGGTTGCCAAAATAACTTGCGTGGGCACATCATCAGGAGCCCCTTTTGCCGCTTTCTCAAGATCTAAAATACCCTCTAAATCATTAACCGATAATTTTAAAATGCCTATACGCGTTAGATCTTGATTGGTATTCGTCATATTTTGCGTTTTTGCAATTAACGCCTTGGCTTCCTCGATATAGCCATCTTGAATCAGTTCATAGCCTAATTTTGAATATAACTGGGGGTTATTTGATGAATCCTCGTCTACCCGAGATAAAACCTGACTAGCTTGCAATGATAAGCCAAGTTCAAGTTGACTTGCAGCGAGCATTTTCAAACCAGGGTGATCATCTGGTAAATTAGCTGCAATTAGCGATAAATGTTTATTTGCATTAATAAAATCATTAACTTTAAAAGCAGAATAACCTGCGATTAATCGAGCTACAGGATTAGAATTACCTAAATTAATGGATTTTTCAGCAGCAACAAACGCACCTTGATGCTCATCCTGAGAAGCAAGAATCACAGCCTGCATTTGATTCAATAATGGATTATTTGGTGAAATTTTAAGCAGTTTATCAGCATGTATTTGTGCTTCATCAGTTTGACCTACCTCAATCAATAAACCGGTATATATAAATAATTTTTCCAAATCATCAGGAGATTGTTTGATATATTCGCCTAAAACTTCAGCAGCTTCGATTCGTTTATTTTGCACTATATACAAGCGTGTCAGCATATCGAGTAAATCGCGATTCGTCGGCGCCTCTTTACGAATATTTTGTAGTTGTAACTCGGCACCAACCTCGTCATTATCTAAAATAGTCACATACACTAAAGCTAAATCTTGATAAATTGAATCGGTATCTAGGGCTTTGATTTCATCAATGAGTTGGTAAGCTTCAGGCTTCTTTTCAAGCTCAACTAACGACTGTAATTTGTAAAAGCTAACTTGAGCTTTTGCGGTCGCATTATTTGATACTGCAGAGGTATCTAATGTGCTCAGACCAACAATAGTCTGATTCCGCTGGTACGCTTGTGAAAGCAAAGGGATCACTTCAGTTGCAGAATATCCTAAATCTCGCGCACGCGTTAACTCTTTTTCTGCTGACGCAAACTCGTTCGTTTGCATATAAATTTTACCTAATAAAAAACGTGCTTCCGCGTTTTTAGGATCCGATTGAATAGCGGATTTAAGATCTATAATTGCGGTATTATTATCCCCAGAGGACATATGTTGTTGGGCTTGAGCTATATGCTCTTCGACGGATTTCCCCCCACAAGCCATGAGCATAACACACGCTGTAGTAATGAATAAGGTGCGAATAGTACGTGATGAACGAGTACCAAAATGCAGTAGCATGACAAAATCCTTTTGAGCAATGTGTAGATAATTTGAGGCACTTTTCTGACTAAGTTAAAACCATAAAGTCAACTTCAGCAAGAAATCTTGCAAACTTAAATGGTATATCGGCGGATTGTCGCTTATAATTACGCCTGAATAATATCAATCATCACTTTATACGTTCATTTTGACTCAACCTAGTGATGATCTACATCAGGATCCTCCATGACCGATACTGTCAATTTGACATTTAAAGACCTCAATCTACCCTCTGAAATTTTACAAGCACTAGAAAAAGTAGGTTACGAAACACCCTCTCCCATCCAAGCCGAGAGTATTCCATTGCTTTTAGACGGGCACGATTTATTAGGCCAAGCTCAAACCGGTACAGGAAAGACCGCAGCATTTGCATTGCCTATGTTAGCAAACATCGATGTGGAAGCTAATTACCCACAATTACTAGTGTTAGCACCGACTCGCGAATTAGCGATTCAGGTTGCTGAAGCGTTTCAAGTGTATGCTAGCTTCTCCAAAAAAATCCGCGTATTACCTATTTATGGTGGTCAATCATATGATAATCAAATTCGCCAACTAAAACGTGGCGTTCAAGTTATCGTTGGTACACCAGGTCGTGTCATCGATCACATCCAACGCAAAACATTAAAACTAGACCAACTTAAATTCTTGGTCCTTGATGAAGCCGACGAAATGTTGCGTATGGGCTTTATCGATGATGTTGAGCTAATTTTATCGCATGCGCCAAAAGAACGTCAGACAGCGTTATTCTCAGCAACCATGCCTGCTCAAATCAAAAAAATCTCACAGCGTTATTTGAATAATCCAAAACACGTTAAAATTGAGTCAAAAGTGTCGACTGCACCGTCTATTCGTCAACGTTATTGTCAAGTTGCCGGTCATCACAAATTAGAAGCGTTAACACGCATTCTTGAAGTCGAAAAATTTGATGGCGTGATTGTGTTTGTTCGTACTAAAACGGCAACACTTGAACTAGCCGACAAATTATCAGCACGTGGATATGATGTTGAAGCCCTTAACGGTGATATTCCACAAAAGTCTCGTGAACGCACAGTTGAGCGCTTGAAGTCGGGTAATATTGATATTTTGATTGCTACTGACGTCGTAGCTCGTGGCTTGGATGTTGAACGTGTTTCACACGTTATCAACTTTGACATTCCGTATGACACAGAATCATATGTTCACCGTATCGGTCGTACCGGTCGTGCTGGACGTTCAGGTGATGCGATATTGTTTATCTCTCATCGTGAAAAGCGTTTATTGTTCCAAATCGAAAAAGCGACCAATCAAAAGATTGAGCAAATGACTATCCCTAGCATCTCGGATATCAATGAGTCTCGTTTAGGTCGATTTAAAACATCGGTAATTGAAGCGACTAAAGATGATTCAATTCAATCTTTAATCCCTATTATTGAAGCGATTAAAGCTGAGGCAGAAGTGGATGCTGAAGTATTAATGGCAGCCCTAGCTAAAATAGCTCAAGGTGATGAGCCGTTATTACTAAAAGAAGGTGATCGTCCAGACTTAAACGCAATGCCAGAGCGTCGTGAACGCAGTGACAGCTTCGGCGGTCGTGAGCGCGGTGGTCGTAATGGTGACCGTGGACGTGGTGGTGAGCGCGGCGACCGTGGTGGTCGTGGTGGTGAACGCGGCGAACGTCGTCCTCGTGAGCGTTCAAGTTCAGCTCCAGATGC
>JAQXDG010000035.1 GCA_029251505.1 Glaciecola sp.
GAAAATGTTTTCCAATTTAATATTGGGTTTGCATTACATTTCTAATCATTTTTTACGGCATTTTGTAAGGTTAACCCGTCAGAATAATCTCGATCCTGTTGAGTTATTACAAGCAGTAGACTTATCTAAAAAAGTGGTTACCCAAGAGTACTCCGTACTTCCTTTAAGACAATTTGTGTCATTGCTCACCTATACACGGAACCAGCCACGTGGTAAGTCCATCGCGCTACTCTTAGCACAACAACAAGATATATCGGTGTTTGGTCCATTGATCCCTAAATTAGAAGACTGTCACAACATACAAGCATTATTAGACGTGTTGCAAACCTATGTACAAAGTATCATTCCAGGCTTAAGTATCAGTCAACAGCAGCATCTTGATAACTTCATGGTAAGTTTTTCTCATGATGATCCTAATATCATGCATAACAGTGCTTTTTGTGAATATGCCGTGTCATTTGCTTTTCATTTATTGCAACAGATTATTGAAATGCCGTTGAGTATTCGCAGTATATTTTTTCCAACGGCTGAACCAAGTCCTAGCTTTATAAAGCATTACCAAGGCTTGTTTCATTGTTCGATTGCTTTTAATCAAACACAACTGGCATTGTGCTTTCATCCTGATATTTTGTCATTGAAGGTGAATAATATTGCGCAACCGCTCAAGACCAAAATATCGCAACAAGCGCCTCAAAACCAACATATCGGCACTAAAATAGAAGAGTTAATCTCGATGGGACTGGCCAGTGGCAATGTCAGTATTGATGTGATTGGGCATAGTTTAGGATTACATCCACGGAAACTTCAGCGGCTTCTGGCTAAAGAAGGGCTTAGCTATTCGCAGATCCTCGACAACGTCAGGCAACAACATGCGCGGCAATATATTACGCACACGCAATTTGATATGTCGAGTATTGCTTATATGTTAGGGTATAAAAACTTGGCAACGTTTAGCCGTGAATGCAAAAAATGGTTCGGGGGAAGTCCAAGTCAATTACGTAAAATGACAGATCTATAACCAAAGGAAACAAGCCATGAACAAACCACTTAAACTCGTTTTAACACTCGCTGCATTTATTGCAATTGCAAGTTTAGTATATTTAGCGGGCTATTTATCTCTTTCCACTAACCCATTAATCGCCTTATTGCCTGTCGCTATTATTTTAGTCGGTATTGTTTTTTATATTCGTATCAATGAAAACAATTCGTAATCTTAATCAATACGTTAGTAAGCCAAAGACTATAATTGTGTCGAAAGTCACGTAATTAATCTAAAATCGCTCAAAAAACAACCATTACCATTTTATGGATTAGCGGTCTTATCAACTAATATATAATTTTATTGATCTATTTTTGTTAATATGGTGTTAATAGTATTAATGAATTGGTAATTTGATACCAATCATTATGAACGTGTTAATTGAACAACAATACAACAAAGAGAATAAATGATGAATAGTATCGATAATAAGACTAATTTTTCATTGAGAAGTATTAGTCTCAAAACAAAAATAATTTGGACTGCATTTATAATGTTTATGATGCCGACCAGTGCATATGCCGCTGATATGCTAGCCCCTGACGATTTCGTTGGGATTTCATTTTGGTTGATTTCTATGGCATTAATGGCTTCGACAGTATTTTTCCTATGGGAAACACAAAGCGTTACGGCTAAATGGAAAACATCGCTGGTCGTTTCAGCATTAGTTACCTTTATAGCGGCAGTGCATTATTTTTATATGCGCGATGTCTGGGTTGCAACTCAAACTAGCCCAACAGTTTACCGTTATATAGATTGGTTGCTTACTGTGCCATTACTAATGATTGAGTTTTACCTAATCTTACGTGCAATTGGTGTGGCATCTGCCGGCATCTTCTGGCGTTTATTGATTGGTACGTTAGTGATGCTAGTTCCTGGATATCTAGCTGAAGCAGGCTATATGAATATTACAATTGGTTTTGTAATAGGCATGCTAGGTTGGTTCTATATTTTATGGGAAATATTTAAAGGTGAAGCCGGTAAGGCAGCAGAAGCCAACGCAAGCCCAGCAGTAAAGTATGCATACAATGCAATGCGCTGGATTGTTACCGTTGGTTGGGCTATTTATCCAATAGGTTATGTTGCAGGATACATGCTCAGTGTCGCCTCTCCTGAAGCGTTAAATATTGTTTATAATTTAGCTGACTTAGTGAATAAAGTCGCGTTTGGCTTGTTAATTTGGTACGCAGCAACTAGCGAAAGCCAAAAAGATACAGCTTAATATATATGGTTTAATTTTATGTCTTTTCAAATATTTGGATTGATATAAAACTGTCTACATAGACAGAATAAATTCAAGAGGGGCAATTGCTCCTCTTGGATAATATCTCCAAAATTAACGAGTTAGATTATGAACAAAGTTAATTCAGTTTCATCTATTCACCAATCAGAACTTCTTTCACATTGCGAAGCTCAGATGATTGCGCTTGTTTCTCACGACCAACCAGCATTGTTTCATTTAAAAAGTGGTGGGTCACGAACCAGAGCAAAAATATGTATCAATGCTGGTGTTCATTTGAATTTAGAACCACACGACATAATTAATCTTGCCTGCACGGTAGAATTATTGCACAACGCTTCTTTAATCCACGACGATGTCCAAGACAACGATATTCAAAGAAGAGGACGACCATCTGTTTGGAAAAAATTTGGTAAATCTAGTGCTATATGTTCTGGTGATGCAATGCTATCTGCCGCTTATAGTACTTTAGCCGACATTAGCAATCCTAATTTAATTGGCAAATTATTATTAGAGACTCACAAATCAGTGTCTGAAACCATAACAGGTCAATCAAGAGATCTTTGTTCCTCTGATGCCAGTACTGTTGCAGAATATGAGTCTATAGCAGCAATGAAATCAGGCCCCTTATTTCGTTTAGGTCTTATGCTACCAATCATATTAGCGGGACAAACTAAATATAAAGCAAAAATTTACTATATTACATCCAAGTTCGCGACCGCTTATCAAATAAATGATGACGTATACGATTGGCAGCAGGACAAAGCTTCTGGACAATTAAATTTAGTTAATATATTAGCATCCCAATGTACTAACTACGACGCGTTAATCATGGCTAAAGATCGTGCTCGATATTTGCTTAAACAGTGTCAAAAAGAATTAGCCTTATTACCTAATAATTGCGCGTCATTGGTATCACAGCATACCGATATATTATTAGACGAATTGGAGAGTAGTTATTAAGCCTAAACATATTATAGTTATCGGGGCTGGTTTCGGTGGGATCGCATCAGCATTAAGAATGCGTGCAAAAGGCTATGAAGTGACACTCATCGATCAGTGTCAACAACTAGGCGGTAGAGCACAACAATATAATAAAGATGGATTTATCTACGACGCTGGCCCTACGGTTGTAACCGCGCCTTTTTTATTAGAAGAGCTATTTAACTTATTCGGTAAACAATTAAACGATTACTTCACGTTAGTACCTGTAGAGCCTTGGTATCGTTTTGTCTACCCAGATGGAAGCCATTTTGATTATGGTGGTACTGTAGAAGAAACCATTGAGCAAATAGGCCTAATTTCAGAAAAAGATAAAAAAGGTTACAAAAACTTACTTGCTCAGTCTGAGGCCATTTTTGATGTGGGGTTTACACAGCTGTCCAGTCAACCTTTTCATAAAATAGGCACTATGCTGGCGCAAGTACCTGCCTTGATTCGCCTAAAATGCTATCGCACAGTATGGCAAATGGTAAGTGCGTATCTTAGTCATGATAAATTACGTCAAGCTTTCTCAATACAGCCTTTGTTGGTTGGCGGAAACCCTTTTGCTACGACAAGTATTTACAGTTTAATTCATTTTTTAGAACGAAAATGGGGTGTCTTTTTTGCTATGGGTGGAACAGGGTCTATTGTTAAAGGCTTTCATAAGCTGATGATAGAAGAAGGGATTAATATTCAACTCGATACCAAAGTTGAAAATTTGATTGTTAATAATAATAAAATAACGAGTTTAACCACGAGTAAAGGGGAAATTGCTTGTGATAAAGTGATATCTAATATAGATCCTAAATTTCTTTACCAGTCATTGTTAGACAAACGTCATCAATCATTTAGTGCGAAAATAAAAACGAAACATGCCAAACTATCTATGGGATTATTTGTTTTATATTTCGGTACATCATCACAATACCCCGAGATTGTGCACCATACTATTTGGTTAGGAAAACGCTATAAATCTTTGCTTAATGATATATTTGAACGAAAGGTACTGGCCGATGATTTTTCGTTGTATTTACATCGTCCAACAGCAACAGACCCGTCTATGGCGCCTGAAGGTTGTGACTCGTTTTATGTTTTGGCTCCCGTACCCAATAAACAATCAGGTATAGATTGGGCTAAAGAACAAGATGCATATGCGGCAAAAATTATTCAAGCCCTAGAGCATAGCATTATGCCCGGCTTATCTGAGTCTATAGTCCATCAATTTGTCAAAACGCCTGATGATTTTCAAACAGAATATTCAAGTGTTGATGGAAGCGGGTTCTCGATTGCACCTAGTTTTCAACAATCAGCATGGTTTCGTTTTCATAATAAAGCTGAAGGCCCTGAAAATTTGTATTTATGTGGTGCTGGAACGCACCCAGGTGCTGGAGTACCGGGAGTGCTTTGTTCGGCCAAAGTTGTCGATAAACTTATTCCATCCATAAAGGAATAGTGATGCAATCTCAGGCAAATGCGGCACTAAAAAAACATGGTAAAAGTTTTAATTTCGCGCGTTTTTTTTTAGATGAAGAAACCGGTTCGGCAGCGGCTAGGTTGTATTATTTTTGTCGCCAAATCGATGATATTGCAGATGAATTACAACCTAATATTGATCCCAGTATTACCTTAAACAAAGCCATTGAAGCTATTTCTAAAAAACAATACACAAATCCATTAGTCGGAGATTTTTTATTACTATGTGATGAATATCAGATCCAACCTGCATGGGGAATACAGCTCATTAAGGGGGTATTGTCTGATTTATCGGATGTCAAACTAACCACGCAAGATGAGTTAATCACTTACGCTTTTCAAGTTGCAGGGGTTGTTGGTTTGATGATGACTCCGATATTGGGTGGGCCAATACACTCATATAAATATGCAATCGATTTGGGTATTGCCATGCAATTGACTAATATTGCGCGAGATGTATTAGAAGATGCAACAATGCATCGCAGATATATTCCTGGTGAATGGCTAGATGATTTGACGGCTAAACAAATTGTCACACCGAGTCAGCAGCAAAAATCGAAAGTACAACTTGCCATAAAAAGGTTACTTGCTTTAGCAGACCAGTATTATGAAAGTGGGTTCTCCGGCATTATGATGCTACCTAAAAATCATCAATTAGGCATTTTAGTGGCGGGTAAAGTTTATCGTCAGATTGGTATCAAGATTACCAAGCAAAATTATACATATTGGCAAGGTCGTACCGTTGTTTCAAGTTCTACAAAATTGTTACTGGCCTCGCGTTGTCTGTGGGAACATCATCTACTTAGGGTTAAAAACCATCACATAGAACATGCTGAACAATTGCATCTACCGATAAAGCACTTGATTAATCTACCATGACACTCCCCAATTCAATACTGAATCAAAATAGTCATTACGATCTGATCTTAATTGGTGCTGGTGCCGCAAATTTATCTTTGGTACTTGCTCTGAAGGAAAGCAATTATGACGGCTCAGTATTAATTTTAGAACGCACCGACAAACTTCCCAATAACAGAATTTGGAGTTTTTGGTATCATACGACCTTACCTAAGCATATCACCTCGCTAATATCGCATAAATGGGCTTCTTGGTCGGTTTCAATCGGCACGTCCTGCGCAACAATGAACGCACCGACGATGCCTTATTGCTCAATAACAGCAGAAACATTAAGCAATGCTGCACTAGCTGTAATTGATAAATCAGCTAATTATTCATTATTGTTAAGTTGTGATGTGGTCAGCGTCGAACACAAAAAAAACACCATCAGTGTTATTACCCCTGCAGCCAAATTTGAATGCTCACAAGTCATCGACACTCGCCCCCCTATCCCTGAAATACCGAATGTAGGACTATTACAATCTTTTTATGGAATGGAAATAAAGACTGAATCCGCTTTTTTTACTCCTAGCAAAGTTGATTTAATGCATCAACTACACGTCAGTAATGATAGGCTTGAATTCTTTTACATATTACCGTTTTCTGAATCGCATGCTTTACTAGAATACACCTGCTTTACTCGCAACAATATCCCACAAATGGAGCTCAAACATCAAATAGAAGCGTTTGTGACTAAGTATATAAACGGGTCTAATTATTCGTTAGTACGCACAGAAAGCGGAGTATTACCTATGTATAATATCACCCCGCCTGCAAATAAAAAGAATGTGATAAGAGCAGGAATATCTGGCGGTGCTATGCGCGCATCCACCGGTTATTGTTTTAGTTCTATTCAAACATGGGCTGGGCAAACAGCAGCTATGCTAGTTAACGCAGAACCGCTTCAGCAAATTATCCCTATTCCCACAATATATCGTTGGATGGATGATTTATTTTTAAAAGTCCTATGCCATAATATGAATATAGCGCCAGTATTGTTTTATAATTTAACAAAGAAATTAAGTGCGCCTCGATTTGCACGGTTCATGACTGAGAAGGCTAGCATACTTGATTTATTATGGATTATTTGGTGTATGCCTAAGCTAATATTCTTAAAAGCACTATTTATTATCAATGAGAAAAAACAAGTCAATGCTAAGAAAAAATGAACGTCTTAGTCAATTTTATTTGCTCTTTTTATGCTTAAGTGGCATGACGTATATTCTTAGTTTGGTGTTATCTGTATCGATACCACTCAACGTTCTTATATTGTCATTTGCAATAATGGTGTTAATTTTGGGCGTCCCTCATGGCGCTCTCGACTATTATATTGCTAAACAAGCGTTTGAAACCAAACATATCTTTTGGCTTATATTATTTTTTATTAGTTATATTGTTGTCGCCTCAATGAGTACCTACCTTTGGTATCTATTTCCAACAGTATGTTTAGTATTATTTTTACTGATTTCAATTTTTCATTTCGCGTCAGATTGGCGCAATTCATTGCAATTTAGCACCAGTATAGCATTAGCAGCCTTAGTGATTTGTGGACCTGCTGTTTTTTATGCTAATAGTATCTTGCATATTTTTGAGGGGTTAATGATAGGTACTGAATCAGCCAAAAATATCGCGCAAATAATGTTGATTATTGCTGTATCAGCTAGTGTCGTATTGCTTGTTAATGTCTTACAAGGTTACTTTACTACTGTCAGGTTCTGGATTCGTTATGAGCTATTAGGACTGGCATTAAGCAGTCTGTTGATGCCCCCGTTAGTTCACTTTGTTTTATATTTTTGTCTTTTGCATGCATTAAAGCATATGTATGACTTTGCAGATTGCCAACAAGTATCATTAAAAAAAGTATTTGTGATCAGTGCACCTGTGGTCTCATTAACTGCAATATTGTCACTCATGATCCCTTATTTTTTTCCAAATACCAATTTTGAATCTAGCATTTATCGTATTATTTTCATCTCATTATTTGGACTGACCATGGCACATATGCTAGTAATTAGTTATTGGCATAAATATGGTATAAAATAGCGTTAATTCAATCATTTTTTGTGGTATTTAGTTTGAAAAACTTTGTTTCTGTTGCTGCTTGGCTCTTTATTTTACTGACCTTAAGCGCTTGTGGTGGTGGAGGAAGTACTGAACCCACACCAGCCCCCCCGTCGAACCCCACCCCGGTTATTGAACCGACAGATCCCGGTACCGATGTCGCCAAGATTAAACCGCTTTATGATGCAAATTCGATATTAGAGTCAGGCAGTCGTTTTGTCCGAGACGATGGCGTGTTAGTGACCCGTATCGGCGATCGGGGTCGTGACCGCCATGCTAAAGACAATAGCTTAAATGATCATTATGATCATTACCTAGCCCATTATTGGCAATACCGTACCGCGCGGATCCAGTTAGAAGATTATGTACTTACGGGTAAAAGCCTGATACGTGTTACTTTTATAACAGAAGCACAGTTAGGCGCCAGAGAGTTTAGAGTATGGTTTTGGGGTCGCAACACCACCGGGCAATTTCATTTCAATCCACAAAAAGATGAATCGAAAGTCAGCCCTGATGAAACCGGTGTTGTGTATGTAGACAAAGGCACTTTTAACGAAAATTTCGAAAAAATAAGTGATGAAGGGATCCAACATAAATATAGCTTGAATATTGTTAATCAATGGAAAAATGGCGGACAATTTCAGCCTGAGCTTAGTCCGGGCACTAATATGGAATTTGAATTAAGCCAATTTTTATTGAACCCTCCGGCTGGTAATCGATTAAATTATTACGGTACTTCTTTTGTTTATGTTGTTGGTCAGCTAGGAGTTGCGCCTTTTGAATGGCAACGTGGTGTTGAAAACGACGGTGGTTCTAACGATGGAACCCCTATCCCAAAAAAAGGCTTATTAGGTGGTCAAACATCACTGGGCTATAACTATACTAATGAACCTGCAGGCCGTTTTATGCAGATGGCCACAAACTTAAGTCATGAAAATGCGCAGCCCTTTGTCGAAGGTCGGCGTGTCCATCACACCAATTTTGAAGATGGAAGCCATGATGAACGTCACGACAACCCTATCTGGGAAGAACAGGTCGGTAAATTAGGTGGCCGATATATTAATCATTCTTGTGCTGCTTGCCATGTGAGAAACGGCAAGGCGCTTGTTGCTGATGTTGGCGAACCACTTAATTCATGGGTTTTTTTAGTGGGTGATGAAAACGGTGCTGCTCATCCTGATCTAGGTAGCGTATTACAAATCGATCAAACTGGTGCAATTACCCACGAAGGTTCGGTAGCCTTAGGCCTATGGACTGAGCTTGATAACGGCTTGCGCACGCCAAATTATGTTTTTTCAAATGCTCAGCCAGCACAATTTTCAGCCCGTATTGCTCCACAATTGGTTGGCCTAGGTTTGTTAGATGCCGTATCCGAAGCAACAATATTAGAATGGCTTGATGAAAATGATAACAACAACGACGGTATCTCAGGAAGGGCATCGATCGTTATTGATCCCCTAACAGGGGAACAGAGGCTTGGCCGTTTTGGTTATAAAGCTGCTACCTTTAGCGTCAAACATCAAGCTGCCAGCGCCTTTAATACTGACATGGGGGTAATGACGAGTATGTTGCCAAATCCTGACTGTGGCTCACAGCAAACTGACTGTAGCGAAACAGGCATAGAATTAGATGACACGGAGGTCAATAAATTGGTGAAGTATCTGAGTTTATTAGGTGTTCCTGCTCGTCGTGACTATGACAATACGGCAGGAGAAACGTTATTTGCTGATGCTGGGTGCGCGCAATGCCATCGTCCTTATATGACGACCAGTGAGTTTCATCCACTTGAAGAATTACGTAATCAAACCATTTATCCTTATACCGACATGTTACTTCATGACATGGGTCCTGGTCTAGCTGATAACCTTGCTCAAGGATCTGCCTCGGGTGCGGAATGGCGAACTGCAGCTTTGTGGGGCCTAGGTCATGCTAAAAGTGTTATGCTAGGTGATAGCAAAGGTAATGACACCATCTCATTGTCACGAAATATCAATGACATAAATCGCATTGGTTATTTGCATGACGGTCGAGCTCGCTCAATCGAAGAAGCTATTTTGTGGCACGGTGGTGAAGCGCAGGCTTCTAAACTATATTATGAAAACATGTCTCAAACGAATAAAGATCAGTTGTTAATATTTTTAAACAGTTTGTAATGTTAACCGATACCGTTTCCTCTCTATAAGACAGACGGTAGTGTTTGTATTACAATCAGTCTAGTCAAGTTAAATACTTCACATTTGTTGGCACAATAAAAAAAGGGTTCACAATTTAGATTGTGAACCCTTTTCGGTTTTTAATGATTAACCCATACCGTTAAGTATGTTTATGTCATTACTGAGCTGTTATTGTAACATTGTCAAAATAAACGGTGACTTCACAACCTTGCACTGCACCACAAACAGGTTGTAACAGTAAGGATAAACCAAAATCTGTAGCCGACCCTGCAGTCGTGTTATAGGTATATTGGGTCCATTCAGCGTTAGGCACGACGGTCGCTAGGGCATCTGTCTTGCTCACCCCTGCTGATGATTCACTAAACAATAATGCATTCACCACACCACCGTCACCGGCGACACTCCCTCTCATCAAAAATGATACCGTTAACGCTTGTCCTGGCGTGATTTCACCTAGACCAATTGACGATTGTTTAATGAAAGGGTTCTGCGCTTCTGGTGCAACTAGTTTAGCCACCCAATTACCTTCAGCATCTTGTTCAGCGGCTATATTAGCGCCTTCCACAAGCCATCCGTTAAGATTGCCAAGCTCAAAATCTCCATTTGTAATTAAGCCTGTATCACCGCCTGTTCCAGGTAATGGTGTAGGTGTTGGTGTAGGTGTTGGAACGGCACCATTACCACCACTTGAACCACCCGCTGCTGTAATCTTGATATTATCAAAATAAGCTGTTACTTCACAACCTGCCACCGCACCACAAGCTGGTTGTAGTTTTAGATTTACACCCCACTCTGGATCAGAGCCTGCAGTTACTTCATAAGTGTATCTCGTCCATTCAGCATTCGGTGTTAAGGTTGCAAGCACATCCGTTTTACTAACGCCTGCTGGCGACTCAGTAAGTAATAATGCATTAACCACACCACCGTCACCGCTAACCGACCCTCTCATATCAAACGATACAGTCATCGCTTCACCAGGAGTAATTTCACCCTCTCCAATACGATCTTGCCCAATAAATGGACTTTGTGCTTCTGAGGCGATCACTTTTACTATCCAGTTACCCTCAGCATCGAGCTCTGTACTTATATTAGAGCCAGCAGCAAGCCACCCATCAAGATTACCTAGCTCAAAATCTCCATTAGTAACTAAGCCCGTATCCCCACCTAATCCAGGCAGTGGTGAAGGTGCTGGTGTTGGTCCTGGAGTAACGACATTGCTACCTTCGGCGATCATGACATTATCCAAAAGGAATTCGGCACCCGCCGCATCGTTATAATTAGGAAATACCATCATTAGGTCTATTTTACTAATATCTAAGTTGCCACCCAGACTAGCAAGCGGGAAGGTGTAAGTTTGCCAAGTATTAAGAACGGGTGTTGCATGCGATTCCATCGCAGTTGACAGATTAACTTCAGCTGATGAACCTGGACCTGCCTCTAATTTAAGTTTCCAATCAACCACACCCGCATTCGGGGCTTTGATCATTTTTAACTCGAACGATATCACAGCATTAGTCACACCAGAAGCATCGAACAGCATACCATTAACTGCACCATCAATATCTCGAGCAGTAAAGCCGGCTACTGAGGGAGCGGTTAAATTAAACTGAACCGCTTGATCATGTTCAACATCGTCGGTTACAAGGGTGGTTGAACCACCGTCGTTAATCCAAGGTGCCCATTCAGGTAGCAATGTGTTTTCAAACACACTTAGCGCCACTGTAACCGCATTCTCTGCTGCAACGGCAATCGTGAACACTTGATTAGCCGTGTCGTTACCGTCACTAACCATTAATTCAACAGAATAATCACCGGCTATATCTGGCGTGCCTGATAAAACCGCAGTATTCGTATTAAACATTGCCCATGTCGGCAACGTTATAGAAGAAAAAGACAAAGTATCGTTAGCGTCTACGTCAGTTGCTGTAGCTGTATATGAATAAGTCGTGCCTACATTACCCATAGTAAGTGCAGTGCTACTAAACACAGGAGCGGTATTTACAATAGGCGCGGCCACTACGGTTACAGTGAAATCTTGCGTTACTGTGTCTGTACCATCGCTAACCGAGAGGGAAACACTATTTGCACCTACATCGTTTGCACCTGGGGTACCGCTTAACACACCCGTTGTAGCATCAAACGTTAGCCATGCTGGAAGCGTCACAGAAGCCAATACTAGTGTATCACCCGCATCTGCATCCGTTGCCGTTAAGGTATAAGTATAAAGAACAGCTTCATCTACATTAGTCACCGCTGAGCTTGACACTACTGGCATATTGTTTGCTGGTTGTGCGGGTGGCTGTTCTATTTCTACTGGGCTATCATCACTGGAACAAGCAGTCAGTGCAAACATTACGCTAGCTGCTACAGCTAGATGTTTAAACTGACTATTGGGTTTATTGATTTTCATATATTAATCATTTCCTAATAAAAAAATAACAGTGAAAATGAGCTTACAGCTATTTATCACACATAAGTTCACATACTTTTAACATGTTACACAATAATAACAAGTCAAATATGATGAAGCGTCCTGATCCAGCGGCAAGCCGGATTAATACTATTTGCCGTGTCTTTATTGTGGCTTATTACTTGATAATTCAGTTACCCCATTGTTACTCCGTTTTGAGGTTAAAAATACCTATTCGACTCATAAAAAGGTCCACTCAACTTTTTAAATTTGAAAAGATCACGAACTTATGTATCTTGTGAATATAATGCAAATAAGTTGTAAACTAACCAAGAGAGAGTTGATGAAAACTAACATTAAATACACATTAGTGCTTTTGCTAGGAGCATTAATGTCCGGTTGCGGCGGTAGCAGCAGTGTCGCTGAAGACACATTAGCCCCGTCAATTACATTATTAGGCTCTAGCTCAGTCACATTGACGGTTGGAGACACCTATCAAGAATCAGGCTCAACCGTAGCCGACAACGTAGATGATGGGTTGACAGCAACGGTCACAGGAAGCGTTGATACGACGACAGCAGGCACATACATATTAACTTATACCGCAACGGACCGAGCGGGAAACAGCAGATCAATTTCCAGAACAGTGGTGGTAGCACCAGCACCTGACACCGAGGCTCCGGTCATCACATTAATTGGCGCGGCGGTTATCAATTTAACAGTAGGTGATAGTTATAATGAACAAGGTGTGAGCGTCGTAGATGATGTTGATACCAACTTAACAGCAACGGCCAGTGGTACTGTAGATACGAGTGTAGTCGGTACTTATACGATCACTTACAGCGCTGCCGACGCGGCGAGTAACCAAGCAACGCTCAACAGGACTATTAATGTCCAGCCTGCAGTGGTTGTCGGTAATAAGGCCTACCTTTTTCATTCAGAAAATAACGATTCCTTTTTTATGGAGTTTTGGGGAGATACTTGGTCAACTGGAACGCAATACACTGACCAACCTGCTGATACAACATACGACAAGGCCTTAGAGGTTACTAAGAGCTCAGGTTGGGGTACGGTGATTGCATGGGGAAATTTACCTCAAAATACCGTTGATATCGCCACCTATACACATGCTAAGTTTAAAGTTAAAACCGATACCTTTACTGGTATTGATGTGGTTGTACAAAGCGCAACACAGCAACAAAATCAAGTTGTCTATAACTTTTCATCCGGTACTGATTTAGGTAATGGTTGGATAGAAATGACAGTGCCTCTTCCTAATTTCAGCGATATGACTTGGTTTTCGTTAAATTTTTTAGGTGACGCGGGAACCACTGTATTGTTAGCCGATGTTTACTTCACCACATTACAACAAGATCCGGTTACAGGCCCCCCTCAAGCTGCACCTAATCTACCCAGTTTCGTAGATAGTGAAGTGGTTGTGCTATATAGCGATTCTCTATCTCAAGATAGTTATGTTGGGGTTTGGAATGCTAACTACTACAATGCACCAGTCTATTCTACCGGTGCGGTAAATGGTAATAACTTTGCTAAGTATACAATTACGGCAGGTGGCACAAACGGCGGCGTGACAGGCCTTGAATTTGGTTTTGAAAACGGTGAGTTAGATGCTTCACAGCATACCACTTGGAATATGGACATGTTCATCGAGCCAGGTATTACTAAAGTTGAAGTGCAATTAGTATCCAGAGATGGTGGCGCTAAACGCACCTTTAATAATCCTACTACAGGTACTTGGCTAAATTTAGACATGCCAT